>NZ_JBEZGQ010000295.1:0-8560 GCF_040650095.1 Actinoplanes sp. NPDC048791
CGCCGTGCAGATGGCCAACCAGCTGGGCATGGTGTTCGCCAAGCTCGACTGCGGACCGCGCTGGCGCGAGCGTCTGCCCGAGCTGACCATCCCGGCGCTCGTGGTGCACGGCCGCCGCGACCCGTTCTTCCCGCTCGGCAACGGCGAGGCCCTCGCCCGCGAGATCCCCGGCGCCCGGCTGCTCGTGCTCGACCGGGCCGCGACGAAGATCCCCGACGCCGCCGCAAACGAGGTCGCCGCGGCGATGCTCGCGCTGTAGGGGTCAGGCGGGTTCGACCGGGAGCCACAGCTCGCAGGTCGCGGTGCTGAAGTCGTCCGCGCGTTCGAGGACAGCGACGATCGAGGGGCCCGGCCGGAGCCGCCAGGGGTTGGACGGGAACCATTCGGTCGCGGTCGCGGCCCAGGTGTCCTGCAGCGCCTGGGGATGCGGACCGGCGGTGCGGAAGACCGCCCACCGGCCCGCCGGTACGCCGATGGCGTCGAGATCCTCGGGCACCGCGGTGTCGTCGGAGACAGCGACTCCGTGCAGGTACGTGAGCTCGCTGCCCTCGGCACTGTCCGGGTCGAGGTCGTCGGTGACCTGCAGCAGGCCTTCCGGCTCGGTGTTGCCGAGAGCCTTGAGCCGGCCGTGCTCCTCCGGCGGCAGCCCGGCGATGTGCTGCTGGATGTGCGGGTTGACGCCCCGGTGCAGCAGCGGGACCCGGGCGGCGTGCCCGGCGAGCCGGAACGCGGGCCGTTCGACGATGCGGGTGTCCATGGGGATGTTCCCTTCGACGGTCAGGCGGAACCTGAGCTGTGGTTGTGTGCGAAGGGGACCGCCGTGACGCCGGACGTCACCCGGGCCGGCGCCGTGGACCGCCCGGAACGCCCGGCCGAACGCCTCGGTGGAGCCGTAGCCGTACTGGACGGCGATCGTCAGCAGATCCTCATCGCCCCTGACGACCTCGGCGGCGGCGACCGTCATGCGACGCCGGCGCACGTACTCCGACAACGGCATGCCGGCCAGCGACGAGAACACCCGGCGCAGGTGGTACTCGGTCGTGCCGAGTTCCCTGGCCGTCGCGGTGACGTCGAGTTCCCCGGTCAGATGCTGCTCGACCAGGTCGACCAGCCGGTTGAGGGCCGCTATCACGAGGCCTCCCTTCGAGATCGATCCTGGCCCGCGACGGGCCGGCGGCGCCCGATCATCGGCGTCCGATCCGATCATCGCCCCGCCTCGTAGGCTGACACCCCAGGTGAGGAGGTGAGGCCGAAGTGGCTGACACGACGGTGGACGGGGTGCTGGCCGAGCTGGCCGCGCTCGAGGACCCGAAGGTCCGCGCGGTCAACGAGCGACACGGTGACGATCACGGGGTGAACCTCACCAAGCTGCGCGCGGTGGCCAAGCGGCTCAAGGTCCAGCAGGACCTCGCGCGGCAGCTCTGGGCGACGGACGACACCGCGGCGAAGCTGCTGGCGCTGCTGATCTGCCGGCCCAAGGAGTTCGGGCGGGACGAGCTGGACGTGATGATCCGCCGGGCGCGTACGCCCAAGGTGCACGACTGGCTGGTCAACTACGTGGTCAAGAAGAGCCCGTACGCCGAGGAGCTGCGGCTGGCCTGGTTCGCCGATCCCGACCCGGTGGTCGCCAGCGCCGGCTGGGCGCTGACCACCGAACGGGTGGCAAGGAAGCCGGCCGGCCTGGATCTCGACGGGCTGCTCGACCTCATCGAGGCCGGGATGAAGGACGCCCCCGACCGCCTGCAGTGGGCGATGAACCACTGCCTGGCCCAGATCGGGATCGAGCACGCGGAGCACCGCACCCGCGCGATCGACATCGGCGATCGGCTCCAGGTGCTCAAGGACTACCCGACGCCGCCGAACTGCACGTCGCCGTTCGCGCCGATCTGGATCACCGAGATGGTGCGCCGAGGAACGGACTCCACTGCCGGATCCGGGTGACCGAGACACCCGGAGTCCCGAAATAAGGATCGGCGGCGGTGATCCGCTCGGGCGGCGAGACGTTCGGGAGCACCGGTGAAGGCCAGCTCGACGATCCACATACCGGCACACGATAGACAAGGCCCCGGCCCGGCGCTGTATCACTCGATACATGGCTTCGTTGGGTGCCATCCCGGCGCTTCGAGACCTCCCGCCGGCCGCGCTGCGGGCGGTCGCTCGCCGGACCAGCCCCGCGGCGTTCGGCCCGGGCGCGCTGATCCGACCGGCCGGCGAGCCGGCCATCGCCGACAAACCCGCCACGCTCGACACCGGTACGCCGCCGACGGGACTGGTGGCGGTCACGGCGGTCTCCGCGCGGTTGCTGTCCCGGTCGCGCTTCCTCCGGTTTGTCGCCCTGACCCGGCACGGGATCGTCGTCACCGACCGCGCCCGCCTCGACCGTTTCTCGGCCGGTCCCTGAGCTCCGGTCCAGCTCCTCAAAAAAAGTTCTGAGAATCTTCGGCGGAGTCGTCGATCGGGGCAGGCCCTTTTCGTAGCCCTGGTGAGAGGCCGGCACGGAGCCGGCCCCGCGGACCGCCCGGAGGGCATCATGACCACCACCGCCACCACCCCCGCCACCACGACGACCCGTACCGCCGGCTCCGGCATCGCCGCCCTGCTCGGGTTCGGGGTCGCCGCCACCGCGGCCGCGAGTGCCGCCACCATGATCGTCGCTGCCGCCGGTCACGCGGCCGGGGTCAGCCTCGACGTGGGCGGCGCGCCGATCCCGGTCTCCGGTTTCGGCGTGCTGACGACCGTGTTCTCGCTGGTCGGCGTGATCCTGGCCGCGGTGCTGGCGCGTACGGCCCGGCACCCGCGGCGGGCCTTCGTCCGTACGACCGTCGTGCTGACCGTTCTCTCGCTGGTCCCGGACGTGATCGTGGACGCCGCGCCCGGCACCAGGGCGCTGCTCATGCTCACCCACCTGGTCGCCGCCGCGATCGTCATCCCGGTCATCGCGCGGCGGCTGCCGGCCTGATCAGGCGACACGCACCCCGAACTTCTGTCACCATTCCAGCTGTCTATTCACCGGAGGAAAGAATCATGAAGCAGTACATGCTCGCCGTACACATGGTCGAGGGCGCGCCGACCCCGTCGGCGGAGGAGATGCAGCAGGCCTACTCCCAGGTCGACAAGGTCAACAAGGAGTTGCAGGCCGCCGGCGCGTGGGTCTTCGGCGGGGGTCTTCTCCCGGCCGACAGCGCGACCGTCGTGCGGGCCGAGAGCAGCGGCACCACCATGACCGACGGCCCGTTCGCCGAGACGAAGGAGCAGCTCGGCGGGTTCTGGGTGCTGCGCTGCCAGGACCTCGACGAGGCGCTGAGCTGGGCCGCCAAGTGTTCCGCGGCCTGCATGGGCCCGGTCGAGGTGCGGCCGTTCGAAGACGAGCCCGAGAGCTGAACGGGCGGCCCGCCGGCATGGACATCGACGGCGTCTACCGGGCGGAGTACGGCCGCTGCGTGGCGACGCTCGTGCGTCTCCTCGGCGACATCAGCCTCGCCGAGGAGGCCGTCCAGGACGCGTTCGCGGTGGCCCTGGAGAAGTGGGACACCCTGCCGCCGAACCCGGGCGCCTGGATCGTGACCACCGCCCGCAACCGGGCCATCGACCGGCTCCGCCGGGAATCCACCCGCGAGGCACGGCACGCCCAGGCACTGCTGCTGCACCAGCCGGACGAACCCCAGGAGGTGGGACCGGTGCAGGACGACCAGCTCCGACTCATCTTCACCTGCTGCCACCCGGCGCTCGCCCCCGACGCGCGGACCGCCCTGACCCTGCGCCTGCTCGGCGGGCTCGAGGTGCCGGAGATCGCCCGGGCGTACCTGATGCCGGAGGCGACCATCGCCCAGCGCATCGTGCGCGCCAAGAAGAAGATCCGCGACACCGGCATCCCGTACCGGGTGCCGGGCGCCGAGGAGCTCCCGGACCGGCTGCCACCGGTGCTGACCGTGCTCTACCTGATGTTCAACGAGGGGTACGCGGCCACCAGCGGGTCGCTGATCAGGACCGACCTGTGCGCCGAGGCGATCCGGCTGGCGCGCGAACTGGCCGCGTTGATGCCGGACGAGCCCGAGGTCGTCGGCCTGCTCGCCCTGCTGCTGCTCACCGAGGCGCGCCGGCCGGCCCGTACCGGTCCCGCGGGTGAGCTGGTGCTGCTGCCGGACCAGGACCGGTCACTGTGGAACCGGGTGCTGATCGCCGAGGGACATGACCTGGTCCGCCGGTGCCTGCGGCGCAACCGGCCGGGCCCGTACCAGATCCAGGCGGCGATCAACGCCGTGCACACCGACGGCCCGGCCACCGACTGGCAGCAGGTCCTGGCGCTCTACGACCAGCTGCAGGCGCTGGCGCCGACCCCCGTGGTCGCGCTGAACCGGGCGGTCGCGGTCGCCGAGGTGCACGGGCCGGGGCTGGCGCTGGCCGCGCTGGAGCACCTTGAGCTGCCCGGCTACCACCTGCTGCCCGCGACCCGCGCCGACTTGCTGGTCCGGCTCGGCCGGGTGCGGGAGGCCGCGGCCGCCTACGACGAGGCCATCGCGCTGGCCGGCAACGAGACCGAGCGGGCCTTCCTCCAGGACCGCCGGGCCGGCCTCAGCCCTTAGCCGGCACAGGTACGGCGGTAAGCCAGCTCAGGAATGTGCCGGGCCCACTCGCTCGGGCTGAAGCCACGGCCGGCTATCGCACAGGCGTAGCCCGCCGGGTCGTTACGCAGGCTGTTCAGCTTCGCGTAGCTCCACAGCGTGACGGTCACGGCGTCGCGGGACTGCCCGGTGACCGCCAGCGTCTGCCCGTCGCGCCGGAACGTCACCTCGCGCGCCTCGCCGGCGAGGCCGGACGGGATCGTGGCGACCCGGATCGGCTCGGCCGGCCTGGCGGTGTCCCACAGGTTCACCGTGTTGTCGCGGCCCCCGGTCGCCATGGTGCGCCCGTCCGGGCTGAAGGCCACCGACTCGACCCCACCGGAGTGACCGCCCAGGATGGCGAGCCGGTGCGCTTGGCCGCCATCGGTGACGTCCCACAGGATCGTCCGGGAGTCGAACCCGGCGCTCGCCAGGGTCCGCCCGTCCGCGGTGAACGCCAGCGACTCCACGAAATCACTGTGCCCGTTGAGCCCGCCGACCCGGATGGGGCGGCTGCGGTCGACCACATTCCACAGCGTCAGCGTGCGGTCCTCGCCGCCGGCGGCCAGCGTCCGCCCGTCCGGGCTGAACGCCAGCGCCGTACCGAAGCTGTTGCCGCCCAGGGTGGCCCGCAGGACCGGCCGCTTCCGATCGGTCAGGTCCCACAGCATCGTCGCGGTGTTGTCCGCGACGACGGCGAGGGTGCGCCCGTCGGGGCTGAACGCCATCGCGTTCGTCCCCAGCACGTACTTCGGCAACACGGTGAGCGTCACCGACCGGTCCGGCCGGGACACCTGGGAGACCGTCAGCCGGCCGTCGTCCGATCCGACCGCCGCCACCGTGCGGCCGTCCGCGCTGAACGCGACCGATCGCACGGCTCCGCTGTGGACGGTGAGGTCGGCACCCGGGACGGGACGGGCCGGGTCGGTCACCTTCCACGTCCGCGCCCGGCCGTCGGAGCCGGCGGCGAGCAGGGTACGGCCGTCCGGGCCGAAGACGGTGGCCCGGTTCGAGCCACCCGCGACGGCGAGCGCGGCCAGCCGGTCCGGGGCGGACCGGGGCGTCACGTTCCACATGGTCGCGTTGCCCGAGGTGTCGGCGGTGACGAGCGTCCCGGCGCCCGGTCCGAAGGCCAGCGTCCGGATCCCGGCGTTGGCCTGCATGCTGGAGATCACCCTACGGCCGTCCCACACGGTGACCGTCCCGTCCTCGTCACCGGCGGCCATCATCCGCCCGTCCGGGCTGAGAGTGATCGCGCTGATCGTCCCGCCGAGGCTGGTGATCCGGTCGTACGCTCCCCAGTCCGGCTCGTCCGGCGGCATGTCCGGGGGCTGCGGACCGTCGTCCATGACCCGTACGCCGTCGCGGATCTCGTCCCGGCGCGCCTCGATGTCGTAGTACGCGACCGTGCCGTCGTAGTCGCCGACGATCAGCTTCTTCGAGTCCGGGGTGAAGACCATCGGAAGCTTGCCGAAGCCGACGACCCCGCGCAGCGCGACCGGATCCAGCGGATCGGTCATGTCGTAGACCGGGACGAACCGGCCCTTGTCCACGATCAGGGTGCGCCCGTCGGGGCTGAACGCGAGACCCTCCACCGGGTACGGCTCGAAGCCGTCCAGCCGGGTGATCAGCTCGGGCTCGGCCCGGTCGCTGGTGTCCCACAGGGTGGTGATCCCGGACAGGTCACCCGTGACGAAGGTCCTGCCGTCCGCGCTGTACGCCAGCGAGCGGACCGCGCCGTCGTTCGCCAGCGTGGCGAGCCGGACCGGACGGGACCGGACGGCCACGTCCCACAGGACCACCTTGTCCTGCGCGCCCACCACAGCCAGCGTCCTGCCGTCCGGGCTGAACAACAGGGACCCGCCTTTCGCGGCCCGCTCGCCCAGCATGGCGAGCACCGACGGCTTCCGCCGGTCGGTCACATTCCAGAGCGTCACCAGGCCGTCGCTGCCGAGCCCGGCCAGGACGCCGTCCTTCGCGTACGCGGTCCAGGTCGTGTTCCGGAACGAGCCGGCGTAGTTCGTCGCCGTGATGACGCCGGCCAGCTCCTTGTGGTTCTCCGCGTCGGGCCGAAGCTCGTGGGCGGCCGCGCCGAGCATCAGGGCCGTCTTCGGGTCGTCGACGATCGACGCCTTGGCCCGGATCATGAGTCGCCGGCTGACCGCGATCCGCTGCTGCTCGTCAGCCTTGGCCTGCTGCCGGTCGGCCTCCTCGGCCGCTTCCCGGGCCAGCCGCCGCTGCTCCTGCGCGATCTTCGCGAGCCGCCGTGCCTCCTTCTCCATCCGTTGCGCGCGCTCGGCCGCCTCCTTCGCGAGGCGCTGCTGCTCGCGCGTCCGGGTCGCGGCCCGGTCGGCCAGCCGCTGCTGCCGGCGTGCCTCCGCCGCCGCCGCGTCCGCGAGCTTCTGCTGCTTCTCGGCCAGACGTTCGGCCTCGTCCGCCGCGGCTGTCGCGTCGGTCGCCCGGGTCCGCTGCTGCTGGGCCAGATCCTGCTGCTGCCTGGCCAGCTCCTGCTGCCGCAGCGCCTCCTGCGCGGACCGCTCGGCACTGCCGCGCTGCACTTCGGCCACCTGCTGCTGGCGCATTGCCTCGGCCGCCGCGGCCCGTGCCCGTTCCGCGTTGCGCACCGCCGACATGCCGGTCACCGTGGCCAGCATCGTCAGCAGCACCAGCGTCGCCACCGCACCCGAGCGCAGCCGCCGGGCCCGGCGGTGCTGCCGGACGTCCTCGCCCTCCAGCTCGTCCTTGCTGACGCCGTGCATCGGGGCCGCCAGCTGCGCGATCGCGTCGCGGAAGCGGGAATGCTGGAGGCTGAGGTGCTCGCTGCCGCGCGCCCAGCGCAGGTCGAGAAACAACGGTTCCTCGTCGAACACGCCACGCAGTGCCGCGGGCACCGCCGTGGAGTCCTCGGTGAAGTCGTGCCGCTCGGAGTCCCACTCCCATTCGCCGTCGGTCACCACGGGCAGGATGCGGTCCGCCGTCTTGGTGGCCATCCAGTGCTCGATCTCCCGGTTCACCCACGGTGATCCGGCAGCCTCCGGCGAGGCGAGCAGCACGAAGTACTCCGAGCCGTCCAGCGCGGTCTGGATGGACGACCACAGCGCCGGGGTCACCGACAGTCCGGTCTGGTCCCGGAAGATCCACAGGGCGCGCCGACGGTGCCACGGCTTGGCCAACCGGTGCAGACCACGCTGCACGGCGGGCGCGAGACGCCCGTCCGCGGCATGGCTGTACGAAATGAACCCATTGAAGGTCATGACACGGTCCCCCGGCAGTCGGCACGTCCAGCGACGACAGATTGTCCATGCCGGCGTCCCCCGGGAAAAGGCGGGAGACCGTATCGTCATGGTGCTTCTACAGGTCGACGAGCCTTCGTACGGGGGTCGGGGTGCGGTTCGGTGTCACCGGTCATCAGATTCTCCCGCCGGAGATCGTCGACCGCGCGGAGGACCACTGGCGCCGGGTCCTCCCGGCCGGCGCCCAGCTGTACGGGTTGTCGAACCTCGCCGACGGCGCCGACCAGCTGTTCGCCGCCCACGTGCTGGCGGCCGGCGGCACCCTCGAGGTGATCCTGCCGTGCGAGGGCTACGCCAGCTCGCTGGGCGGGGCCGGCAGCCGGGCCCGGTTCACCGAGCTCAGGCGGGCGGCGGCGACGGTCACCACGATGCCCTTCCCGGAGCCCAGCGAGCAGGCGTATCTCGCCGCCGGTCAGGCCCTGGTGGATCGCTGCGACCATCTCTTCGCGGTGTGGGACGGCCGGCCCGCCCGCGGCCTCGGCGGCACAGCGGACATCGTCACGTACGCCCGGACCCGCGGATGCCCCGTCACGGTGCTGTGGGTCGACGGCGTGCTCCGGGTCTGACTACCGGCCGGGAGTCGCTGTCGGCATTTCCAGGCGCGGCGCGGCGGGCACGGCCAGCTCGGCGAAGAGACCGCGGGCGAGCTCGCGGTGCGGCCCGCCG
>NZ_JBEZGQ010000296.1:0-8551 GCF_040650095.1 Actinoplanes sp. NPDC048791
GCCGATCCGGCAGCGCCGCCGGTGGCCCCGACGGCCTGAGGTCGGCCGCTGGCCGACGGCTGGCCGACAGCTGGTCGACAGCTGCTCGCGGGCCGGGATCATCGACGATCCCGGCCCGCGGGCTCGTCACGTCGCGTCACCGCCGGGGCACCGCCTGCTGGTGACTGCGGGTGACCGCTGGACGTCTGCCATCATGGCCGGATGGTTGTGACCAGAGTCGTCCGTGCCGCCCTGGCCGTGTGTGCCGTCGCCGCTTTCGCCGGCTGCTCGGCGGACGACTCCCCCGACCCCGACGGCACCATCACCGTCGACACCGTGCGCAACGCTCTGCTCAAGCCCGCCGAGGTGGGCCCGACCTGGAAGGCCCCGCAGGAGTCGGCGGCGCCGAACCAGCTCGTCAGCATCTGCGGCGCCGACACCGCCCCGGCCGGCATCCCCGGCAAGCCGCAACTGGTCGCCGCGCCGCTCTCCGACGAGGGCACCGAGGGCGTACAGAGCCTGACCCAGCTGGGCCTGGTCTACGAGGATGCCGTTTCGGCCGCGACCGCGCTCGCCACGCTGCGTACGGTCGCCGATGCCTGTGCGCCCACCGTGTCACAGCCCGCGAAGTCCGGCGAGCGCGAGGAACCGGCGTACACGGAGACGGCCGCGACGGCCCCGCTGGAGGAGGGCGGCTGGATCGGCTTCGTCACCACCCGCCAGAAGCAGTACGACAAAGCGCACCCCGCCACCGCCGACGTGGCCGTGGCCGCGCTGGCCCGGGGCAACGTGGTGCTCGTCGACCAGTACGCGATCTACCGCCTGGGCAAGTCGGACGCGAGCGCCAACCCGCAGTTCTCCGCCGACTGGCAGAAGCTGGTCGGCACGACCGTCAAGCGCATCGGCGGGCAGTGACGGTCAGCGGGCGCGACCCTCGAGCATCATCGCCACCGACCGGGCCACCCGCCGGGCCCTCGTCTCCGCCGCCTTCGCGCTGGTGACCTGCAGGACGTGCCAGCTCTTGTTGCTGTAGGACAGGCCGTCCCAGAACGCCTTCGCGGCCGGCTCGGCGTCGAGCGCCGCCGCGAGATCCGCCGGCACCTCCACCTCGCGGACGGCCCGGTCCAGCACGACGTCCACGTCGAGCACCTCGCCGGGCGCGATCCCGGCGGCGGCCCGGCGTTCCACGCTGACGCCCAGCCAGTAGGAGCCGCTCATCCGGGCGATCGAGCTGCGCCACTCGAAGCCGTTGACGGTCACGACCACCTTGGGCCGGCCACCGCCGTCCAGCGCGGCCACCACGTCGTCGTCGACCTGGAACCCGGCTGTGTTCCCGCCGGTCGACCGCAGCTCCGCACGAAACCTCATGAGCAGGGAATCTACCCGCTCAGGGCACGGGTTCGAGGTCACGTTCCGGCTCCCGGGGGGCCGGCTCGTCGCGGACCCGGGCCAGCCGCCCCGGCCACCACATCCACCGTCCCAGGTCGAGGTTGAGCGCGGTCACCAGCACCGACCGCACGATGAGGGTGTCCAGCAGCACGCCGAACGCGACCGCGAAACCGATCTCGGCGAACGCCACCAGCGGCAGGCTGCCGAGCGCGGCGAAGGTGCCCGCCAGCACGATCCCGGCGGAGGTGATCACCCCGCCGGTGGCGGCCAGGCCGATCAGCGCGCCGCGGCGGGGGCCGTGCCCGTGCGTCTCCTCCCGGACCCGGGTCATCAGGAAGATGTTGTAGTCGATGCCCAGGGCGACCAGGAAGACGAACACGTACAGCGGGAACGACGTGTCCTCGCCGGCGAAGCCGAACACGTGCCGGAAGATCAGCGCGCTGACGCCCAGCGCCGCGCCGAAGGACAGCACGACCGTGGCGATCAGCACCAGCGGGGCGACGATCGCGCGCAGCAGCAGGCCCAGGATCACCAGCACCACGAGCAGGACCAGCGGGATGATCAGCCGGTTGTCGTGCTCGTTGGCCTCGTTGATGTCCAGCGTCATGGCGGTCATGCCGCCCACCTGGGCGTCGCCGACCGGATGCACGGCGGCGCGGACCCGCTTGATGGTGGCCATCGCCGCGTCGCTGTCCGGCGGGTCGGCCAGCAGGCCCTCGATCAGCACCAGGTCACCCTTGACCAGGGGCTCACCGGCGGAGCTGATGCCGGGTGTGGCGGCGACCGCCGACCGGATCCGGGCAGCCGCGGCCGCCTGGCCGATCACGACGACCGGCTGGCCCTGACCGGCCGCGAAGTGCCGGGCCAGCGCCTCCTCGCCGGAGACCGACGACGGCTTGTCGACGAACTGGTCGGCCTGGGTCAGACCGTTGGCCTCGAGCTGGAGCAGGCCCAGTGACATCGCGCCGAGCACGGCCGCGGTGGTGACCCAGACCAGGCGCGGCCGGCGGGCGATCCGCGTGCCCATCCTGGCGTAGATGCCGGTGGCGGTCGGCTCGGCTGTGCCCATCGCCGGGCGGACCGGCCAGAACAGCCAGCGGCCGAAGATGACCAGCAGCGCGGGCAGCAGAGTGATCATCGCGAGCAGCCCGACCACGATGCCGAGCGCCGAGACCGGGCCGAGGCCGCTGGTCGAGTTGACCTCGGCGAGCGTCAGGCAGGACATGCCCACGGCCACGGTGGCGGCGCTGGCGATGATGGCCGGCCCGGCCCGGTGCAACGCGAGCGCCATCGCCTCGTGCCGGTCGTCGTGCCGGCGCAGCTCCTCGCGGTAGCGGGCGACGAGCAGCAGGGCGTAGTCGGTGCCCGCGCCGAAGACGAGCACCGTCAGGATGCCCGCGCTCTGCGCGTTCACCACCAGCCCGGCGTGCTTGGCGAGCAGGTAGATGACCGCCTGCGAGGTGGTCAGCGCGACCCCGGCGGAGATGATGGGCAACAGCCAGAGCACCGGACTGCGGTACGTGATCAGCAGGATGATCGCCACGATCGCCAGCGTCGTGTAGAGCAGGGTGCCGTCGATGCCCTCGAACGCCTCGGCGCTGTCCGCGGCGGTGGCGGCCGGCCCGGCGTACTGGATGCTGAGCCCGCCGCTCCCGGCGCCGGTGGTGGCCTTCAGCAGGTCGACCGTGTCGACGATCTTGTCCCAGCCGTCCGCGTCCACCTTGATCGGCACGATGGTCTGCAGCGCCTGACCGTCCTTGGCCGGCACCGGCCCGGTGACGTCACCGGTGACCCCGGCGACCCGGCCCATCGCGGCAGCGTCCTGAGTGGCCTTGGCGGTGTCGGCCGGGGTGATGCCGGCGGCCCGTTCGTAGACGATGACGGCCGGCGCGATGTCGTCGGACTGGAAGGTGCCCTGCAGCTCGGAGACCTGGGTGGCCTCCGCCCCGCCGGGCAGCCAGGCGGCGTTGTCGTTCTTCTGGACGTCGGTCAGCTTGCCCGCCATCGGCGCCGCGATCATGAGCACGACGACCCAGAGGCCGAGCACCACCCATTTGCTCCAGCGTCCGCACACCAGCCCGGCCATCTCGGAACCCCCCGTGTCATCCGATGGGCCGGAGCGTAGGCCTGCCCGATGACCGCACCAAGCAGAAAAACGACAGCTCAGGGTTTTCTCGGGGTCGATATCAGATGATCGGCTACGCCGCCCGGGCCTTACAGCGCGCCGCGGGCGACCGCGAACGCGTACGCGGCCAGCGTGAAACTGTCGGTCATCTCCCCCGCCACCATCATCGCCTCCAGCTGCTCGCGGGTGACCAGCCGGACGTCGTCGATGCCTTCCAGGAACGCGTCCCGGGTGCCTTCGGCGGGCAGCTCCGGGACCTCAAGACGAGCCAGGAAGATCTCGTCGGACTCGGCGCCGTTGGCGAAGCGGCCGAGCAGCTCGACCTTGCCGACCGGGACGCCCAGCTCCTCGGTGAGCTCCCGGCCCGCGGTGGTGGCGCCGTCAGCACCGGGCTCGGCGAAACCCCGCGGAATCTCCCAGTGCCAGCTCCGGGGGTCGTGCCGGAAATGCCGGATCAACACGATCCGGCCGTCCGGGAGCACGGGCATGACCGCCGCGCCGGTGCCGACCACGGCACCGAGAACGCGGATGTACGGTCCCATCCCCCCGTCCCGGAACCGGACGGCGTCCCGCACCCCGATCACGAACGAGTCCTCATAGATCACGCCGATGTCGCCGTACTCCTCGGGCTTGCCCACCGCCCGCAGCTTCGCGGCGGACTCGTCGGCGACCCGCCTCTGCCCGGCCTCGTCGAAGACGATCTCGTACGCCGCATCCGGCGGGTTGACGAACAGGTGCGGCCGCTCGGCGCGCAGTTCGTCGTAGCGGGCCAGCCGCTGGGCCCGGCGCTGATCCCGCGACATGCTTTCCGAACTCACGTAGCCTCCGCTCGACGACCGTTCACCAGGGATCACTCCTGACGCGAGCCAGTCTGCCGGGATCGGCGCCGGTGCAGAAGAACCTGTCGACGTCCCGACCGAAACCGGCCGGATCTGGCGCGCGGGTCAGCCCGATCCGGACTGGATGTGCAGCCAGCCGCAGTCGGAACAGACGTCGAAGCCGCGGAACTGGGCGAGCCGGCGGCGGCCGCAAACCGGGCACACCACCCGGTACGTCTCGTGGAGGCCGTCCCCGCGGCGGGCCGGTGAGACCACGGTGAAGAACATCCGCCGCTGCCACACCCCGTCACCGGCGTCGACCGCGACGACCCCGGCCCGGCGGCGCACGTCGACCCGGGCCAGCAGCCGGGTCGCCGCGTCCGGGGGCGGTACGGCGAGCAGCAGCGGTGCCACGTCCGCGGGTTTGACATCCTCGACGCCGGAGACGATCCGGGCGTCCTCGCGTACCCCCTCGGACCCGAACCCGCCGGCCGGACCGACCGGCAGGTCGACGCACCAGCCGGGCCGGGGCCCGGGGCCGGACCGGCCGAGGCGGGTCCGCAGCACCGTCCACAGGCCGAGGTGCTCGGAGCCGATCAGGCCGATCTTGACGTCGGCGCCCCGCTCGTCGTTGAGCCCGAGCACCACCGGGCCCCACTTGGTGACCCGGCCGGCGGCGGCGACCGCGGGGCCGAGCCCGGGATAGAGCAGGCCGGCGACGCCCTCGGTGAACCGCCACAGCGGGCCGCGGAGGTCCCCGACGATCTCGTCGCAGCGGGCCGCCGCCCAGCCGGCGATCCGGCCGTCCTGCGGGGCATCGTCCGGTGTGTCACGGGGGCCGTGGCGCATTGATACATGCTGTCACTCTGCGGCTACGGTGAATACCCCACTCGCCCGTCGGGCGCCGGTCGGGCGGCGGGGCTGCGGGACGCTCGTAGAGTGGCCGCATGCATCCCGACCCCGACCTGCTCACCACCGCTGAGCAGGAGGCTTACCGCCTGGTGGTGCGGCTCGCCGGTGCCGGCCCGGACGAGCTGGCCCGGCTCGCCGGTACGTCCGCGCGGCAGGCCGCCGACGTGCTGGAGTCGTTGCGCGCCAAGGGGCTTGTCACTCCCGGCCCGACTTTTCACGCTCTGCCACCGGACGTCGCCCTGGGTGACACGTTGCTGCGTCAGCAACAGTCGCTGGAGTCGGCGCGGCAGGTCGTCGCCGCGCTCAGTGAGGACTACCGCAGCAGCAACCGGCGGCGCAGCGCCGAGCATCTGGTCGAGATCGTCGTCGGCGCGCAGGCGTTGCGACGGCGGCTGTTCGAGATGCAGGACACCGCCCGCGAGGAGATCCTCTGGTTCTGCCGGGCCAACCCGATCGCCATGCAGGGACCGGAGAACGAGGAGGAGGGCTCGGCGCTGGCCCGGGGTGTGAAGTACCGCGCCATCTACGAGCGGGAGCTGCTGGAGAAGCCCGGCGAGCTGGCCAGCATCGTCGAGTCGATCAAAGCGGGTGAGGAGTCGCGGACTCTGCCCGCTCTGCCCGTACGGCTGGCGATCGCCGACCGGTCCCTGGCCATCTGCCCGCTGGTGCCGGACGAGTCCCGCGGGGTCGGCGAGCCCACCGCCGCGCTGATCCGCTCCAGTGAGCTGCTCGACGCGCTGGTGGCGCTCTTCGAGAGCTACTGGGAGCGGGCCACCCCGGTGCTCGCCGATGCCCCGCGCGGCGACCTGCCGGCGCCGGAGGTGCTGTTGCTGTCGCTGTTCGTCTCCGGGATGCCGGACAAGTCGATCGCCACCCATCTCGGGGTCAGCAAGCGCACCGTGCAGCGCCGGCTGGACCGGCTGATGGCCCTGGCCGGGGTGGACACCCGCACCGGCCTGGCGTTCCAGGCGGCCCGGCGGGGCTGGCTGGCAGCCCCGGCGGACCCGGCCGGTCAGCCGCGCGGGTAGGCGCGGACCACCGTCTGCGTCACGGTGTTGCCGGCCTTGTCCTTCGCGGTGACCCGCAGCGATCCCGGCGTACGCCCGCCCGGGATCAGGGCCGTGCTGCCCACGGTCACCGCCCGCTGGAACGTGGCGCCGTCGTCGGCCGACACCTCCACCTTCAGGCTGCTCACCTTGGCCGAGAAGGTCAGCTTCAGCAGGTGCGCCCGGGTCGTACGCGGCGCGTCGTAGCCGACGTGCAGCAGCGGCAGGGTGCCGTCGGCCCCGGAGCGGAACGTCCACTCGGTCTCGGTCCGCGTGCCGTACAGCCAGTCCTCGCCACCGCGTTGCGTGGTGAGGCGCAGCTTGTACGCCGCCGGCCCCTTGCTCGTGGCCACGTTCTGCCAGGCGTTCGGCAGCTCGGCGAGCACCTTGCCGTCCCGCCAGAGCGTGGCGGCGACGGGGTCGAGCGCCTCGGCCTCGTAGTGACCGTCGCTGTCCACGAACTCCGCGACGCGCAGTTTCAGCACGTCACCGACGCGGGTCGACGCGATGCCGGCCGGTGCTGCGGGCCGTACCACCGGGGCGCCCCAGCTCTCCGCCCCCTTGCCCGCGCTGTAGCTCCGCGGCGGCTCGGTGAAGCCACCCTGCAACGGCCCGAAGCTGCTCCACGGGTAGAGGCTGTGCACCCGGTGCTGCCACACCGAGTCGCCGGCCGACACCCACTCCTCGCGGGCCGACGGGGTGCGCACCACCCGGGAGGTGTCGTTCCACGAATACGTCTGCCAGGGGCGCCATCCGAACCGCTGCTCCTTCACCCAGTCGAAACCGCCGTTGTCGGCGTAGGTCGTCTTGATCCGCCGGCTGTTGGCGGTTGTCACCCGGTGCACGACGCGCTCCGGGATGCGGTCCTTGGACACCTGGAAGACGTCGTAGAGGTACGGGCTCGACCGGGTCAGGGTCAGATCGATCACCGCGCCCGGCCGGGCGGCCCGGGCGAGCAGCTTCTGCCCGTCGTCGTACGCCACGGCCAGCGACGTCACCGGCAGCTGCTCGGCGTCCGGTGCGAACACCGTCCACGCGGAACGGTCGGCCGGCCGCACCAGCAGGGCTGCCGCCGCGCCGGCTCGCGCCGCCGCGTCGATCTGGTCCAGCTCGTCCGCGTCGGTCGCCGGGATCAGGACCGCTTTCCCTCGTACGGGGCCGGCACCCCACGTCGTCAACGGGAACCGCCTGGTGCCGGAGTAGGCCGGTGAGTTGCCGAACAGGTTGAGGTCGAGCGGACCGCTGACGCCGGACACCCTGGTCTGCACCATCGGCGCCACGAGCTGCCACCGCGACGAGAACTCGAAACTGCCCTTGGCCACCTTCTTCGTCGGCACGACGTTGACCTGCTCGACATTGCTGAAGTGCATGACGCCGTGGGAGATGCCGCGGCCCGTGCCGGTGACCCGGTGCACGTAGTAGCTGAGCACCGTCTGCTGCTCGGAGGGCTGCGGCGTCTCGATCCGGATCGGCGTGCCCTTGCGGGCGTCGATCAGCACCTCGATGTCCCGGTCGACCCGCAGCTCCGGGATGCTCACGTAGGTGGCCTGCTCGTCGAGCGGCGCGCCGTCCTCGAGCAGCGCGTCGAGCAGGTACGTCCCCTCCTGCACCTCCCACGTACGGCCACCGGGACCGAACCAGCCGAGCACGTCGAAGCGACTGTCGTCGCCGTGGATGGTCAGCGCGGGCACGGCTGCGGGCGTACCGCTGCGGTCGACGGCCTTGACCGTGACGGTGTGCCGGGGGCCGTCCAGGGTCGCGCCGATCGCGGTGGTGACCACGGTGCCGGTGGCGGTGGCCTTGAGCCAGCCGCTGAACCGGCCCTGGTCCTGCTTGGCGAAGTCGACGCTGAGCACGACGGACGCGGAGCCGGCGGCCGGCACGGTGACGCTGGGCCGGTCCGTGGTGAAGCCGGCCGGTGCGGCCAGGGCCAGGGTCACCGGCGTGCTGCCCGCGTTCGTGTAGGTCACCGTCCTGGTCGCGATGCTCGGCGTCTCGCCGACCGCGTGCAGGCCGAAGTCCGCGACGGCCGTGCCGGTCACCGGCTGCGTGGTGGCCCGGGTGAGGTCGACGCGGCCGGCGCCCTGGGCGTACACGGATTGGCCGGCCGCGGTTTTCGCGGTGCTGACCAGCACTTCCTTGATCCTCGCGCCCGTCCAGTCCGGATGCTTCTGGGCCAGCAGCGCCGCCGAGCCGGCGATGTGTGGCGTCGCCATCGACGTGCCGGAGGCCGCGGTGTAGTGCTCGTCGACCGGGTCGCCCATGGTGGTGCCGGCCGCCCG
>NZ_JBEZGQ010000297.1:0-8543 GCF_040650095.1 Actinoplanes sp. NPDC048791
CGCGTACGCCGCCGCCGGGCCCGCGATGCCGCCGGCGGCCGCGCTGACGCCCGCCGCCGGCAGCCCGTGCTCGGCCGCGGCGAGAATCCGGTTGAACATGCCCCGGGTCTTGAAGGACCCCGCGTGCTGCAGGAACTCGAGCTTCAGCAGCGCCGGCCCGTCCCGGAAGACCGGGGTGCGCCGGATCCGCCCGGCGATGCGGCGCGCCGCGATCTCGACCTCACTGGTGGCAATCACCGATCAGTTCTACACGACGCCGGACCGGTACGGGGCCCCCACCGGTACGGCCTCACGTTCCCCCATCAGGCGCGCCAGATCCAGCAGCCGGTGCGAGAAGCCCCACTCGTTGTCGAACCAGCCGCGCACCTGCACGCCGCCGTCGGCGCTGGTCTGGGTGCCGGACGGGTCGAACAGGCAGGACGCCGGGTTGTCCCGGACGTCCACCGAGACCGTCGGATCGGGCTCGTAGTCGAGCACGCCGCCGAGGAAGCCCGCCGCCGCCTCGGCCATCGCCCGGTTGATCTCGTCGCGGCTGACCGGGCGGTCGGTGAAGCCGGTCAGCTCGGCCAGCGAGCCGATCGGGGTGGGCACGCAGTAGTAGCTGTAGCGCACCTTGCCGAGCTGCGGCAGCGCGACGCTGAGCAGGTCACCGGCGACGTGGTTGTGCGGGATGATGCTGTCGTGCACAGCCCGGCCCAGCCGGGGGTCGTCCCGCGAGGAGCCGGTGAGCGAGTCCTGCGCCTTCTGCCAGCCCTGGATCGCCAGCACGACCGAGGTGTGCACCGAGCGCAGGCCGAAGCGTTCCAGCAGGACCTTGGCCATCACCGACAACGCGTTGACGCCGCAGGAGGCGGGCGAGACGACGTCGTGGCGGGCGGGGTCGTACAGCTCGTGGTTGGCCCCGTAGACCAGTACGGCGTCGGGGTCGTCGGCCGAGGCGCTGATGACGACCTTGCGGGCGCCACCGCCGGTGATGTGGTCCCGCGCTCCGGCGCCGCTGCGGAACCGGCCGCTGGCCTCGATGACCACGTCGACGCCGGCCTCGGCCCACGGGATACGGCCCGGCTGCGACTCCTGGAACGCCCAGATCGGACGATTGTTGACGATGAGCTGGCCCGGGGCGGCGGCCACCGTTCCGGGGAATCGCCCGCGCACGCTGTCGCGTTTGAGGCCGTATGCCAAACGGTCGACCGGAGCGATGTCGTTAATGGCGGCGACGGTGATTCCCGTGTCCGCTGAGGCACCGACAATACGCATCAGACTGCGGCCGATCCGACCGAAACCGTTGATGCCGATCGCGATACTCACCAAGAACTCCCTACGGCCGGATGGTCGACGGACTTACCGTGGCGCGACCGTACCGGGATCCTACCCAGTGAGCACCCGCCGTCACACTTCAGACACTATGAGTGTGCAAGTTGCACGTCAACCGGAGCGGGCCGAGGAGAAACTCACAAGCCGGGCACCCGGTGAGGCGTTCCGGCCGAGCAGTCTACTCACCCACGGGTCCGCACTGGACAGTGCCGACCACCTGCGGATACTTGCCGTCGAGCAAGCGGCGGACCCGTCCTGAGCTGCCCACTTGAGTAACCGGGCGGGCTCACCGGCGCTCGGCCCCCGCCCACCGCGGCCCCTACCCCACATCGGACGGTTCCGTGAATAAGCGCAGGTGAAGGGCATTGAACCGTTACGATGACGACCCCGGTATAGTGGCGCATTTACCGCCCGATTTTGATCGTCAACTCTTTCGATGGTCGGCCGGCCCGTCGACCATTCAAACCCGGCCTGACCGACGACCCCGGCCAACGATCCGCTGGCCCGACCGGCAAACCGTTCGCCGACGATTGTCGGAGAACGGGCCGGCAACGGGAGGCAACCAGGTCGCCGAAATTGGCACAGTTCATTCACGCCGTGCCGTCAGGTGCCGCCACCACAGCCACCGCCGTGGTCGAAGCCGTCTCCCGGGACGCTCCCACCGCCGCGCTGGACATCCCACTTACCACCGGTGAGAGCTTTGCCGACGCCGCCGAGATGCTGCAGGCAGACAGTGCCCTTGAGCTCGTAGCAGATGCCGCGGCCACCGCAATCGGCCAGATAGCGCCGCCCACCCGCGACGGCGACCTCCCGGTCCACCCGGAACAACGCGGGCAGCATCCCGGCCTCGCGCGGCTCGTCCTCCTGCGCGAACCGGAAGGTGGCGGCCAGCTCACCAGGCCCGCTCCCGGCCGGGCGCCCCAGAACGGCAGCGCAGAAGTCCGCGTACTCCCGGGTGTGCAACTGGAACTCCCGGCAGAACTCGTCGACGATCACGGACGGCATGGCCAGCCGCGCCTTCGGATGCCGGGCGGCGAGCCGGAACCACTGCCGGGCGGCCGCCTCGACCGACCGGACGGCATCACCGGACAGCTCCCCGTGCTGAAGCGCGAACCGCTGCCGCAACCCGCTGGGGAACTCGTAGGCGTCGACCGCGGAGACCCGCCGGCCGCTCTGCCGTACCCGGAAAACCGCCATGCACCCAGCGTGAGCCCGCGCCGGGCCGGCGTCAACGATCCTGACTGTCCGGTGGCGGCAGGAGATCGGCCCGCCGCTCGATGTCCATGGCCTGCCGGGTGACCTCATCGCCGAGCCGATGCAACCGCCGCCGCGTCTCGGCATCGGGAGAACCCTCGGCGCTCTCATGCAGGATGGCCTCGCTGCGCTCGAGCGCCTCGGCGGTCTCATGCATCGCCGTGGCGGTGCCTCGCTTGTCCTTCTGGTTCGCGGTCACAGACCGTTCCATACCCGCTCGGCCCCTCCGACAAGCCTCAGCCGGGAATCACCAGGTCGGCGACGACGCCGTAGTGGTCACTAACGGTGTTGTCGGCCTGATCGAAGGCCAGCGCACAGCCGGTGACAGCGAGCGTGGGACCGCCATGCTCACCGCAACCGACGAGGATGTAGTCGATCCGCCGGAAAGGCCAGTCCCAGTCGGCGGCGTACGGATTCCCGGGGACGAAGGTGTGCCCGGGCTCGGCGGGGTGGGCACTCTCCCAGGCGTCGCGGTAGCAGACGCTGAGCCCGTCGAGGGCGTGGCGGCCCGTCCAGAACCGAACGCTGGTGGCCTGGGTCGGCGTCCAGGTCGCCGGCGACGATGAGGTGGCCGGGGCGGTCGGCATTCAGCCGGGCGAGGGCGCGAGCTGCGGCTGTGGCTTGGAGCTGGCGTTCGTGCTCGTGGTCGAGCTGCCAGTCGGGGAGGTGGTTGGCCAGCCAGATCCGCCCTAGCGGCTCGGGGACGAGGATCTCGGTGATCAGGCAGGTGCTGGCAAAGCTTGCGGTACGAGGGGTGAGATGCAGGTCGACCTCCAGCGCCTGCCCGATGGGCCAGCGGCTCGCTGTGGTCACGCCTTGGCCGTCGGGTTCGCGGGCGGACTGGTGGATCAGGTGGTAGGCGAGGCTGAGGATTTCGCGGGCCTGGTCGTAGCCGTCGGTGACGATGGTTTCTTGCAGGGTGATGAGGTCTGGGCTCAGCGCTTCAAAACCCCGCTGGAGAATGGGACGGCGGGCTTTCCAGTCGCCGCGCGTGCCCCAGGTGTTGAGCGTCGCGATCCGGAGGTTGGTCACCACCCACCCATCGTTCCACCGCTCGGGATCGTGTCGAGCACTTGAGGACACGCCTATACAGGAAACCAGCCAGTACCCCTTTTCCCCTTCGCGTCCACGGTGTTCTCACACCTCTTCACCTGACCGTTAGGCATTTTGCGCTTCGCACCGACTGAGTACTTCTGTCCGCCGTAGAGGCAGGTACTGCCCTCCTTGAAGACGATGGTCGGATCCGCCGAGTCTCGTACGACCACGTCGGGCGCATCGCCTGCGGCATCAAGCGAGTGCTTGACACTCTCGGAGACCTCAAGCTTCTGGACTTCGCCCCAGGTAGCGCCGCCAGGCCCAGAAACGCACTCCTGGTACTCATCGTCGTCGATTTCAATAACTGAACCTACGCTGTATTCCTGGTCGGCGTAGTAGCAGATTTCGGCCATCGTCCACCCTCCATCATCGCTGTTCGCCGCAGAGATGAAATTCGACGTCGCCCGATCCATGGTGCTCGCAGGCCTCACCGGAGGTCAAGGAGGCTGATGTGCCGCTTCGCCCGTCGACACGACGAAGCACCAACTGCCTCACGAGCGGGGGCCAGACGACGATCTCGACCGCTGAGACCTCCGCGATCGGCAGCCGCAGGATGGGCTACTGCGGCTTGGACCTCGGCATCTCAGGGATGCCCAGCCGGCCAGCCGCCATCCATCGTTCACGGGCGGCCGGCGCCCCCCGGATGTTGACCACCAGCGCCCGGAAATAGTCCTGGTCAGGGCCCCAAGAGTAGGGCTCCGACCAGGAAGGCGACGGACGAGCCAACCTGTACGCCGGATATAGGCCAACGAACCACCTCTGACCTGCACTTCCGTAGATCAATTGCCATGCTGGGCCGTCCCTGGGCCGTAAGGATGACCGTCCCGGCTGTGTTGATGATCGTCGACGCTTTGTTGATCAGCTCCAGCAGTTCGATGGCCTGCCACCCCGCGACGCCGTACCCTACGACGGCGCCGACGCCGGTCTCCGCGGTGGCGGTCCCGATCGCGGCAGATATCCCCATGATGATCGCCTTATCGGCGATCGCCTGCAGGAGGTTGCCGAGCTGGTTGGACAGCTGCCACGCGCCCTTAGCGGCTTCGTGATAGCCCTTGGCCGCTTCGTAGAGCGCCGACTGTTGACCGCTGGCGGCTGTGGCAACGCTCGTGAAGTAGTTGAACGCCGCATCCGCAGCGTTGCCGTCCCACGTCGTTGACGCTGGTCTGGACCTCGATGCCGACCTCTTGCAGGAACTGCGCCAACGAGTTCAGGGCGTCGCCGAACTTGTACAAGGCTGCCCATTCGCCGGTGAAGGCGTCGGTGGCGTAGCCGAAGATGTCGATCCCGGAGACCTTCTCGATCACATCGTTGACCCACGCGGACGGGCTGATGTAGTTGAACAGGTCCAGCGGGTTCACGAAGCCGTTGGTGATGCTCTCGTCGGGTTCGCCAGGTGCCACGAGGTAACGCGCGGCCTCGCCCATGTCGTGTCTCCCCGTTCGGTCAGGCGTCAGTCGCGACTAGGAACAGCTCGCGGCGACTCGGGATAGCTGGCGTCCACGCGGGCCGCGGCGTGTTTGTCCGTGGTCTGGTAGTCATTGGCCGCCGAGAGCAACGACTCACTCGAGCGCCACAGAATCGTCAACAGCTGATCGTGCAACTCCTCCAGCTGGTGCATCAACGACGCGTGCTGTCCGGCCAGCGCACCGATGATCCCGCTCTCGTGGAAGCTAAAGTCGCCATGCGCGTGTACGAAGTTCTTCGCCATCTCCACGTCCGAGTAGACCTCACGCAGCCGGGCCGCGTAAGCAACAAGGTCCGTCGGCTCCACTCGGAACGTCACGACTGCCCCCCGGCGTAGACGGCGTACGCGCTACCGAACAGCAGCACCAAACCGGCGATCCCATACACCAGCGTCTTGGGCCACAAGCGGTCGATCCGCGCTGCATCCGCCGTCCTGTGCAGCTGCACTGCGAAGTAGGCAGCCGGCACGAAGGCGCAACCCGGAAGCAGCGCCAGGGCAACATTTAGCGGCGGGATCGAAGCCCCCCGGGCCGCACCGCCCACAAGCGAGGCCAGCACGATCACCCAGCACAGGGTCAAGAACAACACAAGCTTGCCAACCCAGCGCCGCATCTCGATCGCCGCTTGCGTCACTGTGAGTCCACCTCTCGCCCCGCTGGCCCGACCGTACCAAAATGCTCCCGCCAGCAACGTCCCCGCCTAGTGAGCGCAAGTCTGACCCCTCGCTTGTAAGTCCTGGGCGGCCCGTCCGGCGTCGTCCGTGCGTGGTCGTGACCTCGGAGAGTCGTCTGTCGCTGCCTCGCCACGGCCGAAATCATCCGGGCCGGTTGCTGTCATCGTTGCTGTCACATCGGCGGCTAGATCCTGCCGTTGGCTCAACAGCCATCCCATGCTCGTCGTACGGTTGTTCGATGTGGTACCAACTGGAGGGCAACTACCTTCTGACTCTTCTCCACGAACGATGGAGCGAGGAGCCTGGCTGAACCTTGCGGCCCAACAAGACGAACTGCTTCTACTTGCTCTACTGGCTGGACCTGGTGCCCATCGGCGACGTCCGGCAATTGATCGACGGAGATGCGCGGTTCCACCTCCAATGTAAATACTCTGCGGCGGCCTTGTGCCCCATGAAGTCCAACTGCGACTCTGACCGATATGTCTGCGCCAGAGATAGGGGGCAAAAGTGGCCAAATTGTCGCTCAACCGGCTGACACCAGAGGACCACACCGCCGTTGTTGACCTCGTGATCAAAAACCGCTCCAAACTGGCAGCCGCTAAGAAGCAAGCTTTTGCCGAGAACGTTCTGCGAAAGATATCTAAGATCGAGCCGGACAAGGCAAAGCTGCTGGCCCGGGCGTCTGCAGGGGTGTCTGCATATCGAAAAATCAAAGGGGCCGGATTTCCGCTATCGGGATCGTTGGCCAGAGAAGCAATAGAATTGATGGTGAACATTCATTCGGCGCCCAATGTCGCAGCCGCGATAAAGGTTCTTCGCGCTGAAGCCAAGAAGAAGCACCATCCCGCTCTGTCCATCGGAATCGATGTGAGTAGTGACATCGTCGCCAGCGGCATGAAGTCCATTTATAACTCATCGCATTGGGTCGCTTACCAGGTATCACCTGAAGGAGGGGTGATGGACTTACTGGAGTCGTATTGGGACCAAATGTATAACGAGATACAGGGAATCAATCAAAAGGTCCTTGGGACACTCGGCGAGGATTTGAACGGTGCGATGGAGGGTGCCCTAGACGGATGGGCAGGTGGTGGACCAGGAGAAGCGGCACCGTACGCGGTTGGCGGAGCGATACTTTCTTCGATTGAATCAATAGCTGGGGAGGACGATACCGATTGACTTCGTAATTCAGGACTGGGCGGCAGGTAAAGCCCATCCCGTCACTCTCGCCCCGGGCAAGCCGAGCAGACCCAGGCCGGCGCCCACCAGCCTGGGTGCCGGCGTCCTGCTCGGTCATGCGGACTTTCCCCTCTGGCTCGCGGCACTGTGCAACTCGTACGGTCGGGGCGGCGGTGGCGCCTGATCCTGATCGGCCGCCTCCAGCAGGCGGGCGAGGCGGCGTCGGGCCCGGTGCACCCGTACCTTGAACGCCACGGCCGTGCAGCCCAGCACGTGCGCGGCGGCATCGTGGTCCAGGCCCTCCCAGCCGATCAGCAGCAGCGCCTCGCGGTCCAGACGCGACAACCGGCTCAGGGCCTCGCGCAGTCCGGCGTCCGCGACGACCGAGACGGCATGGTCCGGTGCGGACGGCACACCCCCGCCGGCCATCCGTTCGAACAGCCGGGCCCGGCGGCGCGCGGCCCGCTCCTCGTTGGCCAGGCTGTTGCGGGCGACCCGGTAGAGCCACGGCAGCGGCTCCGCCGGCAGCTGCGCGAAGTGCCGCCAGGCGGTGGCGAAGGTCTCGGCGACGACGTCATGGGCCCGCGCCTGATCGGTACGGCGGGACACGAACGCCAGCACACGGGGATAGTGCCGGCGGAACAACGCCGTGAACTCCTCCTCGTCGCTCACGCCGGCCTTCTCCCCTCGTCGCGCGGCCTCGTCGAAACGTTCAGGTCCGGCACCGCCCGCCCGGTTACCGGATCGGCCGATTTCTTTTTCCGGATCCGGATCCGGTCCGGCCGACTTCGACGATCCGCCTCGCCGCGCTGCCGCAGGCCGGATGATGGTGCCATGACCACGCTCGCGTCCCGGCTGCCGCGCGGCGCCCGGCTGTCCCCGGAGTCCTGGGCCGCGCGCCACCGCATCGTCACCACTCTGCTGTGGCTGCACCTGCCGGCGCTGGTCCTGCTGGGACTGCTCGGGCCGATGCCCGCGTGGGAAGCGCTGGCCCTGCCGGCGGGCATCGGCGCCCTCGCCGGCACCGCCGCCGTGCTGCGCGAGCCCCGGGCCCGGGCGTCGGTCACCAGCATCGGGCTGATCGCCTGCACGTTCGCGGCCATCGAGTTGTCCGGCGGCGAGATGGCCATGCACATCCACCTGTACGCCGTCCTGGTCTTCGTCGCGCTCTACCAGCAGTGGGCGCCGTTGCTGTGGGCCGTGGTCATCGTGGTGCTGCACCACGGCTCCCTGGGCCTGATGAACCCGGAGCGGGTGTTCGGCATGCATCACATGTCGGTGCTCGACGGGCTGGGCCAGGTTGCCCTGCACGCGGGCCTGGCGACCCTCGAGGTGATCGGCATCATCGTCCTCTGGCACTTCGCCGAGCAGGCCGAACGCGAGAACGAGGCACTGGCCGAGGCCGCCGAGGCGCAACGCTCCGCCACCGCGCAGGCCGAGCAGCAGGCCACGGCCCGCTCGGCCGAGGCGGAACGGGTCCGCGCCGCCGAGACGGCCGTCCGCGCCGAGCGGCTCTCGGCCGACGCGCTGGCCATCGGCCACCAGGCCCGTGCCGCCCTGGCCGCCG
>NZ_JBEZGQ010000298.1:0-8507 GCF_040650095.1 Actinoplanes sp. NPDC048791
GCGCAGCCACGGGCGCGGCCGCCTTCGCAGTCGGGGGCAGGGACGGGGCGGCCGGCAACGGGCTGACGCCGGTGCACAGTCCCGTGGCACCGGCGATCGAGTTCACCCGGTACCGGCCGCCGGCCCGGAAGCCGTAACCGCAGCTCGCCTCGCCACGGCCCACCTTCAGCCGCAGGGTGTCCGCCGCCGCGGCGCCCTTCTCGACCGACTCGACCGTCATCCGGATCCCGGTGTCCGAGACGTCGGTGACCGTGCCGACGACGATCAGTTCAGCCCGTTCGTCCTGGTCGGCGAACGACACACAGGAGCAGGCCCAGGCCGGCGGGGCGGGGGAGACGAGGACGACCAGGCTGAGGCTCAGCAGCATCAGGGTGAGCAGGCTCGAGAGGCGCAGTTTCATACCGGCACCGACGCGGGCGGACGCCGGGCGGTTCCGCCGCGGTGTGACCGGGACCCCACTTCCCCCAAGTTCTTTGAATCTGAAATAGTTGACGAGTCAAAGGCGTTGTGCGGGTCAGTGCGGGACGTCAGGTTCCGCCCCGGAGCTCAGGAGCGGTCATGCAGTTCGGGATCTTCACCGTCGGCGATGTCACGCCGGACGCCACCACCGGGCGGCAGCCGACCGAGCACGAGCGGATCAAGGCCATCGTCGCCATCGCGGAGAAGGCCGAGGAGGTCGGTCTCGACGTCTTCGCGCTGGGTGAGCACCACAACGAGCCGTTCGTGCCGTCGTCGCCCACCACTCTGCTCGGCCACGTCGCCGCGCGTACGCAGCGGCTGCTGCTGTCCACGTCCACGACGCTGATCACGACCAACGACCCGGTCAAGATCGCCGAGGACTACGCGATGCTGCAGCACCTGGCCGACGGCCGCGTCGACCTGATGATGGGCCGCGGCAACACCGGCCCGGTCTACCCCTGGTTCGGCAAGGACATCCGCGCCGGCATCCCGCTGGCCGTCGAGAACTACGCCCTGCTGCACCGCCTCTGGCGTGAGCACACCGTCGACTGGAAGGGCAAGTTCCGCACCCCGCTGCAGTCGTTCACCTCGACCCCGCGCCCGCTCGACGGCATCCCGCCGTTCGTCTGGCACGGCTCGATCCGCAGCCCCGAGATCGCCGAACAGGCCGCCTTCTACGGCGACGGCTTCTTCGCCAACCACATCTTCTGGCCCAAGGAGCACACCCAGCGGATGGTCGCCCTCTACCGCCAGCGCTATGCCCACTACGGCCACGGCTCCGAGGACCAGGCCATCGTCGGCCTCGGCGGCCAGGTGTTCATGCGCAAGAACAGCCAGGACGCGGTGAAGGAGTTCCGGCCGTACTTCGACAACGCGCCGGTCTACGGCCACGGCCCGAGCCTGGAGGACTTCACCCGGGAGACGCCGCTGACCGTGGGTAGCCCGCAACAGGTCATCGACCGCACGCTGGGCTTCCGCGACTACGCCGGCGACTACCAGCGCCAGCTGTTCCTGCTGGACCACGCCGGGCTGCCCCTGAAGACGGTCCTGGAGCAGCTCGACCTGCTCGGCGAGGAAGTCGTACCGGTGCTGCGCAAGGAATTCGCCGCGCTGAAGCCGGCCCACGTGCCGGACGCGCCGACCCACGCCTCGCTGCTCGAAGCCGCGCAGGCGGCGGAGACGAAGGAGAAGGTGCAGGCATGAAGCAGCGCACCCTCGTCGTGGTCTCGGCGGGGCTGAGCCAGCCGTCGTCCACCCGCCTGCTCGCGGACCGCCTGTCCGCGGCGGCGGTGACGGCGGCCGCCGGCCTCGGCGTCCAGCTGTCGGTCCAGGTGATCGAACTGCGCGACCTGGCCCACGACCTGATGAACCACCTGCTCACCGGCTTCCCGCCGGCACCGCTGAAGCGAGCCCTCGACACGGTCGAGTCCGCCGACGCGATGATCGCGGTCACGCCGATCTTCAACGCGTCCTACAGCGGCCTGTTCAAGTCGTTCTTCGACGTGCTGGGCCAGGACGCCCTGACCGACAAACCGGTGCTGATCGCGGCGACCGGCGGCTCGGCCCGGCACTCGCTGGCGCTCGACCACGCGGTCCGGCCGATGTTCGCCTACCTGCGGGCCGTCCCGGTGCCGACGGCGGTCTACGCCGCGTCCGAGGACTGGGGTGGCGACGAGAGCGAGGGCCAGCTGCGCGGCCGGATCAGCCGGGCGGCGGGCGAACTGGCCCGCGAGATCGACCGGCGCGAACCGGTGACGGTCCAGGACCCGTTCGCGCTCACCACCTCGTTCGAGGATCTGCTGGCCGGCGGCTGAGGCCTGGCGGCGGGGATGGATGGGGCGTGGGTGGGGTAGGAACAAGCGGGACCGAACAGGGGGCGTCATGGCGGAGATCGTGCTCATCCGGCACGGGCAGACCGAGTGGAGTGCGGTTGGTAAGCACACCTCGTACACGGATCTGGATCTGACCGGAGCGGGGGAGCAGCAGGCCCGGGTCGCCGGTGAGCGCCTGGCCGGACGCAGCTTCGCGGCCGTCATCTCCAGCCCGCGCAAGCGGGCCCTGCGCACCGCCGAACTGGCCGGCCTGGCCGTCACGGAGACCACCGAGGACCTCGCCGAGTGGAACTACGGCGAGTACGAGGGCATCACCAGCGCCACCATCCACGAGACCAGCCCGGCCTGGTCGCTGTGGACCGACGGCGCGCCCGGCGGCGAGTCACCGGCCGAGGTCGGCGAGCGCCTGGACCGGGTGCTTGCCCGGGCCCGCACGTTCCTGGACCGGGGCGACGTGGCGCTGATCGCCCACGGGCACTCGCTACGGGTGGCGGGTGCCCGGTGGATCGGGCTGCCGGCCAGCGGCGGCGGGCTGCTGAAGCTGGGCACGGCGACCCTGTCGACGCTGGGCTTCGAGCACGGCAACCAGGTCATCGACACCTGGAACGGCTGAGCGCCGGCCTCAGTCGAGCAGTTCGCCGCAGGTCACGTTGGTGATCGACGCGGTGACCGCGGCGGCCCGGTCGCTGGCCAGCCACACCGCGACCTGAGCGACCTCGGCCAGGCTCGGCAGGCGCCGCAGCAGCGTCCGGCCGGCCTTGGCGGCGTCGAAGTCCTCGCGGGTCGTGCCGGCGTTGCGGGCGTGCACGTCGAAGACCTGGTCGACGCCATCGGCGTCCGGGGAGCCCGCGGACCGCAGGCAGGCGACCCGCACCCCGTACGGGCCCAGCTCAACCGCCAGCGCCCGGCTCAGCGACTCGACGGCCGCGCACTGCACCCCGAAGCTGCCGGCCATCGGAATGCCGGTGCGGTCGGGGCTCGCGGTCAGCATGAGGATCGTCCCGCCACCCCGCGCGGTCATCGGCCGGGCGGCCGCGGTCGCCGTGATGAAGTGGGTGCGGGCCCGGGCGTCGAGGCCGCGGGCGAAGTCATCGGCGGACATGTCGACGAGCGGCACGCCCTGCACGTGGTCGACCGAGATGAGGTTGATCGACACGTCGAGCCGCCCGTGCCGGTCCACGACGTCGCGCACATCGCGGTCCACCGCCGCCGGATCCAGCGCATCCACCTGGGCGATCTCCGCACGTCCGGTGATCGTCGCGGCGACCTCCCGGAGCGCCCCCGGCCTGCGCCCGGCCAGATGCACCACGGCCCCTTCGGCGGCGAATGCCTGCGCCACCGCGCTTCCCGCTGCGCCTGCCGCTCCGTAGACGACGGCGACCTTGTCCTCGAGCATCATGGCGTCATGGTTGCAGAGAAGGACTTGTTAGTACAGATCTAGGACTAGATAGTATCGGCGCATGACGACGACGGCGCGTTCGTACGGTGACGGGTGCGGTATCGCCCACGCGCTCGACCTCATCGGCGAGCGGTGGGCTCTGCTGGTCGTGCGGGAGCTGCTGCTGGGCCCGTTGCGGTTCAGCGATCTGCGGGCCGGCCTGCCCGGGGCGAGTCCGAACGTGCTGTCCCAGCGGCTGCGCGACCTCGAGCACGTCGGCGTGATCCGGCGGCGCCGCCTGCCGCCGCCGGCCGCCGCGAACGTGTACGAGCTGACCGAGCACGGCGCCGAGCTGGAGCCGATCCTGGTCGCCCTCGGTTCCTGGGCGCTGCGCTCCCCGCTCGCGCCGTCCGGACACCTGAGCGCCGTATCGGCCATGCTCACGTTGCGGACCTACTACCGCGCGACCGACGACTGGGCCACGACGCTTCAGGTGCACCTGGACGACCGCTCCTATGTGGCCCGGATCGCCGGGGAGCGCGTCGAGGTGAGTGCCGGTCAGGCCGCGGCGGAGACCACTGTGGAGACCGATCCGGGCACACTGGTCGCGCTCCTGGTCGGGGAACGGGAGCTGGCCGACGCGGGGGAGGTGCGGGTCACCGGGGACGTCGCCGCGTTCCGGCGGGTGCTGGCCGGCATCAACATGGCCGGCGGCCGGTGAGCGTGGCCAGCCTCTGTCGGTGATCGGCGGGGTGGGTCCGGCTCATCGGCCGACCGCGTCGCTGGTCGCAGCCGCTGCGGGTGACGGTCCGGCCGGCGCGGTGCGTAGGGGCCCTCGTGCCAGGACGTAGACGAACAGCACCGCCATGACGCCGACCCCGGCCCACATGGCCTGCTGCCAGCCGTCCACGAAGGACTCCTGAGCGGCCCGGATCAGCGCCGGAGCCTGACCGCCCGCGCTGTCGGCGGCGGCGAGGGCGTTGGCGATGCCTTCGCGGGCAGTGCCGGCGGCCTCGGGCGGGATCGCATCGAGCCGCGTGTCGACGGCGTTGCGGTAGCCGGCGGAGAGGACCGCTCCGAGCAGGGCGACGCCGAGTGCCGTACCGAATTCTCTGGTGACGTCGTTGAGCGCGGACGCGACACCTTGGCGTTCGCGGGGCAGGGCGGACGTGATGGCTTCGGTGGCGGGCGTCTGGGTCAGGCCCATGCCGAGCCCCATGGCCAGCATGCCGGGCAGCACCGAGAGGTAGCCGTCCTCGATGGAGACGGACGTGGCCATCAGGGCCAGCCCCACGCCGCCGAGCAGGATGCCGGTCGCCATCGTCGAGCGGCCACCGACGCGGGCGGCCACTCGCGGCGCGAGACCGGAGGCCAGCATCATCATCGCGGCCATCGGCATGAGCGCCAGCGTGGACCGCAGGCCGGACCAGCCGAGCACCGCCTGCAGGAACGGGAACAGCACCACGAAGATCCCGGCCTGTACGCCGAACACCGTCAGCAGTGCCAGCGAGCCACCGGCGAGGCCGCGCTCGCGGAACAGTCGCACGTCCAGCAGCGGAGCCGTGCGGCGCAGTTCCCACGCCACGAAGCCGGCCGTGCCGAGGACGCCGATCAGCAGGCTCACCAGGGTCACCGGGGTGGTCCAGCCCCGTACCGGGCCCTCGTGGAGGACCAGGACGAGGCCGACCACGGCGACCACGGAGGCCAGCGATCCGACGATGTCGAAGCCGTGCGCCGACTCCTCGCGGGAGTCCGGGACCGACCGCAGCGCCAGGGCGACGGCCACCGCGACGAGCGCGACCGGCAGCACGAACAGCCACCGCCAGTCGGCCAGGTCGACCAGGACCGCCGACAGGTACATGCCGAGGATGCCGCCACCGCCGGCGACCGCGGTCCAGACGCCGATCGCCTTGGAGCGTTCCTCGTCCGGGAACGTCGAGGTGATGACGGCCAGAGTGACCGGCATGATCATCGCGGCGCCCACGCCGCTGAGCAGCCGGGCCGCGATCATGACCTCGGTGGACGGGGCCAGGCCGGCCACGGCGCTGGCCGCGCCGAAGACGATCAGGCCGGCCAGCAGCACCGGCCGCCGGCCCCAGCGGTCGCCCAGGGCGCCGAGCGGCAGCAGCAGCGCGGCGAGGCTGATCGTGTACGTGTTGATGATCCACAGGACGGTGCTCTGCGAGGCGTCGAACGCGACCGCGATCTCCTGCTGCGCGACGTTCAGCCCGGTGACCGAGGCGATGACCGCCATGAGGGCGATGCACACCGCGACCAGGATCGCGCGGCGGCGGCGCGGGTCGTTGATCGTCGTGCCGGTGGCGCTCATCGTCCGGACCGCCGGGTGGCGCGAACGACGACGTCCTGCAGGGGGTGGTCGCTGACCGTACGCACGTGTTCCTCGGCGGTCGCGATGTGCCACTGGGCGCTGTCCAGGCCGGCGGTGATGTCCGCGAGCTTGACCGCTGCCTCGGCCGGCGGGTGGTGCCCGTGGCCCGGTGCTGCCGGGGAGTGCAGGTGGCCGACGATCAGCAGGGTGCCGCCGGGCGCCACCCAGTCGGAGATGCGCTGGTAGAACGCGAGCTGCGGCATCGCCGGGTGCGCGTAGTGGGTGGTGACCAGGTCGAACCGCAGGGCCGGGCGCCAGCTGGTCAGATCGGCCTGGACCCATCGCACGTTCTCGGCGGCTGCGCGCTCAGCCGCGCGGGCGAGGGCGGCGGCGGAGATGTCGGCGGCGGTGACCTGCCAGCCGTGGGACGCGAGCCAGACCGCCTCGGCGCCGGTGCCGCACCCGGCGTCCAGTGCCGTGCCGGGGATCAGGCCGCTCGTCTCGCGGGCCAGGTAGGGGTGCGGGGCCGGAGTCCCCGGGTGCGCCTGGTGCCAGTGGTGTTCCCAGTAGTTCTCGTCGAATTCCATACCGGTGAGCGTGCGGCGTGATCAGTCAGATGTGCAAAGATCTTTGCCGAATGGAAAACTGAGGGCATGGATGAGGAACTGGACCGCACCCTCGACGCCGTCGGGCCCCGGCTGAAGCAGCTCCGGATGCGCCGCGACATCACGCTCACCGCGCTCGCGGAGGAGACCGGCATCTCGGTCAGCACGCTGTCCCGGCTGGAGGCGGGCCTGCGCCGCCCGACGCTGGAGCAGCTCCTGCCGCTCGCCCGCGCGCACGGCGTCACGATCGACGAGCTCGTCGACGCGCCTCTGACCGGCGACCCGCGGATCAACCTGCGGCCGATCGCCGGCCGTGACGGAGCCGTCGTGCTGCCGCTGACCCGCAGGCCGGGCGGTATTCAGGCCTACAAGTTCGTCCTGCCGGCCGGCGACGACGACCGCGAGCCCGATCTGCGCACCCACGAGGGCTACGACTGGGCCTACGTCCTGAACGGCACGCTGCGCCTGGTCCTGGGCGAGCACGACCTCATCCTGCAGCCCGGTGAGGCGGCCGAGTTCGACACCCGTACCCCGCACTGGTTCGGGGCCACCAGCGCCGGGCCCGTCGAGTTCCTCAGTCTCGTCGGCCGGCAGGGCGAACGGGCGCACATCCGGGCGGCACCCCGGTCGGCTCAGCCTGAGTGAGACGGCCGGGCGCCCGCCGACTCCAGCGGGGCCAGGTCCGGGATGCCGTAGCGGGAGTCCAGGACCTGCATCGCGGCGCCGGCCGCGATCACGTCCGCGCCGAGGCTCGACAGCGTGATGCCGGCCGTCTGCCAGTCGGCCCGGGGGACCTGCGTACGGATCGCCGCCTCGGCCTCGGCCCGGTAGATGTCCGCGTGGGTGAGCAGGTCCGCGCCGGCCAGCACAACGTGGGCCACGTCCAGGGTCTGCACGAGGTTGACGATGCCGACGGCCAGGATCCGCGCGGCCGCCCGGATGTCCCCGTCCGCCACCGCCCGGTCGTGGACCGCCTCCAGGCAGCCCCGCCGCCCGCACACGCACGGCGGGCCGGACAGCTCGATGACCGTGTGGCCGAACTCGCCCGCGTTCGTGTGCGACCCGCGATGGGCCGCCCCGCCCAGCCACAGTCCGGCACCCACCCCCGACTCCACCATGATCAGGGCGGCGTCCCGGAAGGCCGGGCCGCGCCGCCAGGCCTCGGCGGTGACCCCGGCCGTGACGTCCTTGTCCAGGTGCACGGGCCGGCCCAGGGCCTGCTCGGCCAGCTCCCGCAGCGGTACGTCGTGCCAGTGCCGCAACCGGTGGGCGTCCCGGACGGTGCCCTGGGCGTGGTCCAGTGGCCCGATCATGCCGATGCCCACCCCGGTCAGCCGCGCGCCGAGCTCATGAGCGGCGGCGATCCGGTCCACGCCGGCCGTGAGCTCGTCCAGCAACGTCCCGGGAGTGAAATCCGCCGGCAGGGGAGTCACCACCGAGTGCCGGACGGTGCCGGCCAGGTCGGTGAGGACCAGCCGCAGGGTACGGCGGGCCACGTGCGCCCCGATCGCGTACCGGCTGTGCGGGACCAGCTCGTACACGCTCGCCGGTTTGCCGATCGCCGGCCGGCGCACGCCCGCGGGCGCGATCAGGCCGTGCTCGACCAGCCGGCCCAGCACCTTCGACACCGCCTGCGGGGTCAGCCCGGTGGCGTCGGCGATCGTCGTGCGTTCGAACGCCGGCCGGGTGCGGGCGACGGCCATCACCAGGGCCTCGTTGTAGCCGCGCAGGAACGTGAGGTCCGCCATGTCGACACTCTATTACGCAACGGCGTTGCTAAAGTCGGCGCTCGTGGAAGATCTGAGCCGTAGGCACCGCTGGGCCGCCCTGCTCGCGCTGGCCCTGGGCGGGGTGGCGATCGGGCTGACCGAGTTCGCCGCGATGGGGCTGCTGCCCGAGGTGGC
>NZ_JBEZGQ010000299.1:0-8487 GCF_040650095.1 Actinoplanes sp. NPDC048791
CCCGCCGGGTGGGCGAGGAAGCCGAAGCCGAACACCGCCGAGTTGTCGACCAGCCGGTGCAGGGTCAGCTCAGCCGCGCCGCCGGACCGGCGCAGCAGCTCGCCGATCGCCAGGCCACCCAGCCCGGCCACCACGCCGAGCGCCACCTTGCCGGCAGCGTCCGGGGACCGCATCGCGTCCGGAATCCGGGGCGAACCGCGGCGCAGCAGGCCCGCGACGACCGCGACCGAGCACAGGGTGAGCGGGCCGATCATCGCCGAGGCGTTGCCGAGCAGGACGTCGGAGGCATGGAACGCCGGTCCGGCCTGCTGGAGGTGGCCGAACGTGGCCGTGCCGTCCGCGAAGTAGGCCCCGAAGTCGGCGATCCCGCCGGGCAGCAGGGCGAGCGGGAACCAGGACGGCGCCGAGGCGGCGTTCACCCCGAGGACCGCGGCGGCATGCAGGGAACCGGCGGCTGCGGCGACGTCGAGAGCGAGCACGGCACCGGCGACTGCCGCCACTCCGGCGAGGGCGGTGCGGCCCGTGGCTCGCAAGCTGGTGCTCACCCGTACGGTCGCAGCGGTCAGGATGGTCCACGCCAGCACCGCCGGGCCGATGTCGATCCAGCCCATGAACGGCATGACCGCCACCTGGTTGCCGGCCAGGAGGAAGGCGTAACCGGCCGCACCCAGCAGCACCACCCGGCCCACGGTCGTGCGGCCACCGACCGCCACCATCACAGCCGCGGCGGCCGTCAGCGCTACCGCCCCGGCGAGCGCGCCGAACCGCCCCTGCGCCAGATGAGCGGCGTTGACCAGCGCCGCCGCCAGCAAGGTCAGCGCGGCCGGCACCGACAGCGTGCGGGCCCAGCCGGCCCCGCGCTGCGCCCAGGTCACCGGCTCCTCGTCGGCCTCCTCGACGGCGGGGGAGACGGCCAGGCTGCCCGCGAAGGTCAAGGCGTGCCAGGAAGATCGCGACGCGTCCAGCTCGGCGTGCCAGTCCCGGGCCAGGTCATCGCGCAGGTCCGCGGGCCAGCGCCGGGCTGCGGAGTCGACCAGGCGTCGCGCCAGGCGGTCGGCCGCGCTCACGCCGGCTGCGCCCTGGTGCCCGGGACGGCCACCTGGGCCATCTGCTGCTGCATGACGGCGACTTCACGCCGGGCCTCGACGGCGCCGTCCGCGGTGAGCCGGTAGTAGCGCCGGGCGGGCCGTCCCTCGGCGGCCGGATCACTCTGCTCCCAGCGCGACTCGACCCAGCCGGCCCGCTCGAGGCGGACCAGGACCGGGTAGAGGGTGCCGCTGGGCAGCCCGGTGGCCTGCATGAGCTGCAGGCCGTAACGCTCGGCGGCGGGATCGGCGAGCAGCGCCGCCACCACCTTGAGCACCGGCATGGTCATCCGCGGAGGCATGTAGGTACTCTACATAGGGCCGGGAAGCGTGTCACCCAGCTGGATCCGGCCGGTGCGCTCGACGGTCGCCCAGACGCCGAAGGTCAGGTCGTGGTGCTCCGCGACGGTCCGCAGCAGCCGGCCGTGCTCCGGCACGTCCGCCTGGGCCTGGTCGATCATCACGCACCGGGTCAGGCGCCGCCGCGGCCGCAGCACGACCTGGTCGCCGATCCGCAGGTCCCGCCCCAGCCACTCCTCCTCCGGGAAGCCGGAGCCGGGCATGTCGATGAGCAGGTTCGCCCGGAACCGCAGCGGGTCGACCGCTTCCCCGGTCAGCTCCCGCAGCCGGCGCAGGGCAGCGGTGCTGATCACGCTGACCGGCCCCTCGTCGTGGTGGAGGACCTCCGCCTCACGAGCGATCGTGACCGGCCGGCCCAGGACCTCGCTGACCGCCCGGTGCCCGGCCGGGTCGTCAGCGGCGAAACGGCGCCCGTCGGGCAACTCCACCACCGGTACGGGATCAGCGAAGTGCCCGCGCAACCGGAACAGGCCGGGCATCCGCCGGAACCGCCGGGTGTTCTTGCCGCTGCCCAGCTTGCCCTCGGTGTCGCGGACCGCCCAGAGCCGGTCACCGGCCAGCCCGCGCTGTTCGACGTCGACGGCCGCGGGCCGCTCACCCAGCAGGGACTTGATCGGGTACCGGCGGAGCTCCACGACTTTCATCGGCTGACCCTTTCGTGCGTGGCTCGTCCGTGGCTGACTCTTTCGTGTCCGGGCGAGATTGCAGCCGGTCGGATCGACCTGGGGGCCGATCATCCGAGATCCGGGCGCGGACGCTGTTCCCGGCGGGCGCGGGCATCCACAGTGTTCGGGCGGTTGCTTTCCGCTCACCAGCCCGTCGCTCAGGAGTTCTTATGGCGTACCCGCCTCAGCCGCCGTACGACCCGCAGGTCCCCGTTGTGCCGGCGGGCCCGCCGGCCGCTTTCACCGGGTACGGGCCGCAGCCGCAGCCGCCTCGGCGCAGCCTGCTGCCGTGGCTGGCGCTGGCCGTCGCTCTCCTGCTCGTGGCCGGCACGGGCGGCTGGTTCCTCTACGACCGGGTCATCCGGACGGATTCCGGGGTGGCGGCCTGCGAGGCCCTGCGGGACGGCGACAAGGCGGTCGACGGGGACGACGGCGACAAGACGATGACCGAGGCCGAGTACCGCGAACTGCGCGGAGTCTTCGAGGACTCGCGCTACGAGGACATCCGCGATCACGGTACGAAGCTGATCGACCTGGTCTGGCAGCTGTCGAAGCTGGGCGACGAACCGGGCCTGGAAGCGCTGGCTTTCATGGGGCCGCTCACCGAACACGTGACCGGGCTCCAGTCGGCCTGCGCGGACCAGGGCGTCATCGTCGACCTGAAGCTGGGCGAGTAGCGGGCCCGCTCAGGCCTGGAACCGGGTGCGGCGGCGGGTCAGCAGTATGCCGCCGGCGCCCGCCACGAGCAGCAGCAGAGCCCCGCCCACGACAGCGGCGACCGGCGTGCCGGTCACCGGCAGCCCGCCACCCCCGCCGCTTCCTCCGGCGCCGTTGACGACGATGAGTGCCTTGTCGTTCGACTTGTCCAGCTCGCACGTCCCGCAGGCGGCAGTGACCTGCACCGGCCCGTTCGCGCCCGCGATCACCCGGTTGACGCGCAGACCGAAGCGGAACTTCTCGCTGGCCCCGACCTCCAGGTGGTTGCTGGTGCGGCAGCCGTACTGGGCGGCACCGGGCTTGGCCGGCACGTTCCAGGCGGGAACGCCGTCGACGACCTGGCGGCAGCGGGCCGGCACGGTCACGACCTCGGTGCCCTCGGGCACCGACACGAGCATCCGCGCGACGGTGGTCGACTGGTCCAGGTCGAGGACGGCCGGTCCGTCGTTACGCACACCGACCGCCGCCGTGACCACGTCACCGGCGTCCCCGTCGACCTCGGCGCCCAGGGCAACCAGGTCGACGCCGTTGCGGCCGGTCACCGCGATCCGTACCCGTGAGGTGCTGTCCCGGTAATCCACATCGGCCTGCCGCTTCGCCGCCGCGGAGACGACCGGCTCGAGCCGCAGCACCGGCCCGTCCCCGGCTGTGCCGGCGGGCTTGCCCAACGCCTTCTCCTCGGCCAGGTAGCCGTCATGCTGCGCGGCCGTACGCCAGGTGAAGTCGGCGCCCAGCTTGACCGGTGCGATCGTGTTGCTGCGCAGCTGGTAAGGCAGGGCGAGCCGATAGGCGGTCCCCGGCTGCAGCTGCTGGTCGAAGCGGCACGACACCAGCCGGTCGGCGTCGTACCGGCAGTTGCGGTAGTGCGTCCCGGCCTGCATGGCCCACGCGGAGCGGTCCACGCTCATCCCGATGCCGTCGGCGACGTTCGCACCGGCATTACGCACGCTCAGCGGCACCTCGAACGCCCCACCCGGCTGCGCCGACAGCGTCGGGCTCGGGACCGCGACCAAGCTGACGCCCTCAGCCACGGTGACGTCGGCGACGCCCGTGACCACCTCATCGTGGTAACCCCGGAAGGTGGCGGTGATCGTGCCCTCGGTCCCGACCGGCACCGTCGTGGCGGCCTTGAGCACGGCCCAGTGGCTGCGCTCGCCGGACGGGGTGAAGTCGAAGAACTCATCCTCGAAGCTGCAGCTCAGGGTGGCGACCCCGCCGGTGCAGTTGGGAGTGTCGTAGTCGATGTCCACGGTCACGCCGGCGTCGACCAGGCTCTGCGAGATGCGGTAGCTCACGTTGTACGCCTGCACGCTCTGAGCCGGTGCGGAGTAGGTCCGAAGCCAGATCCTGGTCGCGCCGCCGGGCGCCACGACGGTGTCGGAGACCTCGACCCGCAGGTCCGCGGGGGCCTGCGCTTGCCCGGGCGCGGGACTGAGCAGGGCGACCAGCACGCCGGCGAGGACCATGATCGGGAACTTCGACTTCATGGCGAGGGACCTTAGGCGAGATCGGGCTCCGCCCGCGACCCCGCTCTGACCTTGAACCTCAGGTGCAGGACCCGCTCGCCCTGGATGACCACGTGAGGGTCCTCCAGCAGGTGCTGGGCGTTGATGCCGCCGAAGAAGCGTTTGCCGGAACCGAACACCACCGGCACCACGTCCATGGCCACCTCGTCGACGAGGCCGGCCGCGAAGATGTGCCCGGCTGCGTCTCCGGCGCTCACCGCGACGTTCCGGTCCCCGGCGAGCTCCTTGGCCTTCTCGACGGCGGCCGGCACGTCGTCGACGAAGTGGTAGGACGCTTCGGGATGCCAGCCGTCGGGCTTGGGGCGGTGCGACACCACGACGACGTGATCGCCGGCGGGCGGGCGGCCCTCCCAGCCGTTGACCAGGTCGAACATGTGGCGGCCCATGATGATCGTGCCGATGCCGGCCCAGGTTGAACGGACGTATTCGGCTGAGGCTCGCGAGACCCGGAAGCCGTTGGTGGTCTTGTCGTCCGGGGTGATGGCCGTGTCCCCGTTGAAGTACCAGTCGTGCAGTGGTCCGACATCGTCGTTCAGGTCGGCGATAAAGCCGTCCACCGACACCACGTTGTGCATGATCACTGTGCCCACAGGTCCTCCTCGGGTGCTTTGCCTGCCGATGGTCTCGCGCCCGGGGCGGGGTGGGCTTGTAAAAATCAAATGGCTGGCATCGGACCGCTGTCCGGCGGGAAGTCCGGCTCGGCGGGGAACCGGCGTCGCAGGGACAGGTATTCGGTGGGGGTGTGGCCGGTGAAGTCCTTGAACTCCTTGCTGAAGTGGGCCTGGTCGAAGTAGCCGGCGGTGTGGGCGAAGTCCGACCAGTTGATCGGGTTTCGGGCGTCCACGGAGATGATCAGGCGGGCGAAGCGGTAGATGCGGGCCATTCGCTTCGGGGTTACGCCGACATGGGAGCGGAACTGGGTGGCGAGGTGGCTGCCGCTCACGCCGGCGGCATCAGCGAGGGCGCTGACCGGGAGCACGCCGTGCGAGAGCTCCAGTCGTCCGCCGGTGTGCTGGACCAGGTCGAGGCCGCGTGAAGGAGTTGCGGCGAGGCGCTCACGCAGCTCTAGCTCCAGCACATGTAGTGCTGCGGAGGCTGACGACTCGTTTCCGAGCCGGTCCAGGAATCGCTGCCAGCGGTCGTCGACCGGGATCCAGTGGTTGCGTAGTTCGGATGCCGGTAGGTCGACGAACGGGGAGACGCCCCAGGGCTTGAAATGGACGCCGACGAGACGGACTCGGGCGGGGTAGTCGATGAGGAAGCGTCTGGTCCAGAGGCCCATGAACCAGCCGTCGGTCAGTACTGCTGGTGGCATGGATGGGTCGGAGTCCAAGAGGCGGATGGGGTCGCCGAGGTTGAGGAAGAGGTGGGCTGAGGGCATGGGTGGGACGTTCATGCGGGGGTGGTGCGGGGTGCCGGCCAGGCAGTAGATGTCGTCGATGAAGCTGTCGAGCGGTGGGGCGGGGACCCGGCCGAAATACTCCATGGTCCCGATACTCCATGGCCACGGGGTGGATGGCGCGCCCGGCAGGATTCGAACCTGCGACCGACGGATTAGAAGTCCGTTGCTCTATCCGCTGAGCTACGAGCGCCTGGCCGGCCCACGGAGTGTGCTGGCCAGCACATACTAGAGTTTCGCCGCCGCTCGGTCGAGCGGGATGTCAAGCCGTCGTGGCGTCCGCTTTGTCCTCCGGGGCCGGGGGTACGGAGATCTCCGGCGTGCCCTTCGGCGGGACGAACGCGTCGACCCATCTGCCCAGTTCCTGGAAGAGCTCTGTGCGTACGTCCTTGCCGGACAGCGTCAGGTCGTGCATGCCGCCGTCGAACCGCGCGATCGTCACGCGCGGCCCGAGCCGCGGCGCCCAGCGCACGATGTGCTCCACGTCCAGGACCGAGTCGCTCAGCCGTACGTCTTCGCTCCAGCTCTTGCCGCGGAAGGTCCGGGTCGAGCAGGCGACCATGATCGGGGCGTCGATGGCCAGCCCGGCGCGCAGGCGGGCCTGGCCGCGGCGGATCGCTTCGAGCCATCCGGTACGGACGGGGAAGCCGTTCACTGGTTTCCAGGCGAGGTCGTACGTCCACTCGCCACGGTGATCGCTGTGCAGGCTCTGCCCGTACAGGCCGAGCGTGCTCATGGGCAGCACCCGGTACGGATTCCGGCTGCTTGTGCGGCCGACGACGTTCATCAGTGGCCTGCGCAGCAGCCACGGCACGTTGAAGTCGAAGAACGGGCTGTTCAGGAACAGACCGTCGACGATGCCCTGGTCGTGGCGGGAGTGCGACCACAGCGACGTGATCAGGCCGCCGGTGGAGTGGCCGGCGACGAGCAGCTGGTCGTGGCCGTCGTCCTCGCGGATGATCCGGGCCGCCTCGTCCAGCTCGGGGTAGTACTCGGTGAGGCTGCGCGCGAAGTTCGGCGTCTGGTGCGGCAGCAGGCTGCGGCCGTACTTGCGCAGGTCCAGCGCGTAGAAGTCCCAGCCGCGTTCGACGAAGAAGTCCGCCAGATGGGTCTGGAAGAAGTAGTCGACGAAGCCGTGCACGTACAGCACCGCGCGCCGTGACGGGGTGTCCCCGCGCCGGCGGACCAGGGTCGCGACAACGGCACCCTCGTCATCGCTGCCCAGGTCGATGGTAATTCGCTCGTACGGCACGCCCAGGACGTCGGTCTCCACGCCGCCAGGTTACCCACGCGTAAGGACCTTCGCGCCATACCAGATCACCGGGATTTTCCGCGGTTTTCCACATTCCCCCGTCGTCCACAGGCTCGCGCGGCTCCCGAAGCGGACATCGGGACGTTCGGAGCACGCTGCTTCCCAGATCGCCCGCCGCACTTCCCCCTCGATAAGGAGACGCAGTGTTCGACACCAACATCGTGGTGGTCGGGAACGTCCTGACCGCGCCGGAATGGCGCCGCACCGCCAGCACGAACACCCTGGTCGCCAACTTCCGGGTGGCGTCGACCGCCCGCCGGATGGACCGGGAGACCGGCCGCTGGGTCGACGGCAACCAGTTCCGGGTACGCGTCAACTGCTGGCGCCGGCTCGCCGAGGGAGTGGCGGCCTCCGTCACGGTCGGCGACCCGGTCGTGGTGGCAGGACGCCTCTACACCCGCGACTGGACCGACTCGGAAGGCAACCTGCGCACGACGTACGAGATGGAGGCCGTGTCGGTCGGTCACGACCTGTCCCGCGGCCGGGGCCGGTTCTTCCGCAACAAGCCGACGTCCGCGACGAGCGCGACCGAGACGGCGGAGAGCGACGGCCAGGTCCGCGGCGAGACGGCGGTCCCGGTCGGAGAGGACGAGGCGCCCACCGTGTACGGCGACGGCGTGCTGGACGGCGACGAGCCGACGTTCGAGGACGTCCCTGGCCCCACGCCGGGCGGCTTCGACCCGCTGGCGGCCCTGCGCGGCGGCAGCATCGAGCCGTTCGACACGGAGATGGTCGTGCCGGCCGCCATCCCGGCGCCGGATCCCGACGACTCGGAGCCCACTCCCGAGCCGGGCACGGAAAGCAGCCCGGATTCCGAGCCGGCCCCTGGTCCCGTTCCGGGTCCTGGGCCGGGCTCCCGGTCCAGCTCCGGGTCCCGGTCGAGCCGTTCCACAGACCGTGGATCGGGCGGTGCGGGGCCTGACGAGCCCGACGCTGAGGGCTCGGCCCGTCGCACCAGTCGGGGCCGGAGCGCCAGGCGCCAGCCCGTTCCCGCGTGATCGCCGGCGCTTCTCCTCAGCGTGACCGCCGGGTGCCCCCACCTGGCGTGACCGCCGGGTGTGACCGTCCGGGTGTGATCGCCGGGTGTGTGACCGCCCGGGTGTGACCGCCGGGTGTGACCGCCCTGGCGTGATCGCCTTCTGAGCTGCCGTCGTTGCGAGCCGACTTCCCCCGTGGGTTCGCGACGGCGGCACCGGACCGGCCCCTCCCTTCCGCCCACCCGGCCGACAGCCTTGTGTTCCGGCGCCGACCTCCGCGGCCGCCACCGCAAGGGCAGTTCGGGCGGTGCGCACCGGGCTTCGGTGCGGGTGGTCGAGGGCCGGCCGGCCGATGGGGTCCCGCCGGGGGTGCACGCGGGTCCCTTCGGCCCGGCGGATGGGTGTCCGGTGGTCGGCACCCAGCCGCCGAACCCCCTGCCGCGCGG
>NZ_JBEZGQ010000300.1:0-3727 GCF_040650095.1 Actinoplanes sp. NPDC048791
GCGGTTCGCCGCGAACGCCCGTACGAGATCGTGGAACGCGTACCGGCCCTCGCCGGCGGGTTGCACCAGATGGTCCCGGCACAGGTCGTCGAGCTCCGCGCGCACCGTGGCCGGGTCCGCGCCGGCCAGCGCCGCTGCCGCGTACCCGTCGAAGTCCGGCCCGGGATGCAGCGCGAGCAGGCGCAGCAACCGCCGGCACCCACCGAGGTGGTCGTAGGAGACGCGCAGGGTCAGCTCGACGACGTCATCGAGCCGCCGCTCCTGCCGGCGCTCGTCGAGCCGGTCGGCGTGGTCGGTCAGCGTCCACCAGGGCGTCGCCCGCAGCTGCCCGCTCATCAGGGCCAGCGCGAGCGGAAGGTAACCGCAGCTCCGGGCGATCCGGGCCGGTGCCGACGGGTCCGGCCCGAGCGGGACCGGCGGGCGCACCGCGCCGAGAAAGCGCAGCGCTTCCGCCGGCGTGAACGCGTCCACGGCGAGGCGCGTGGCTCCCACGATCCCCGGGAGCCGGCGCCGGCTGGTGACCAGCGCGAACGACCCGGGCGTGTCCGGCAACAGCGGCTCCAGTTGCTGCTCGTCGGCGGCGTTGTCGAGCACGAGCAACACCCGCAGCCCGGTGAGCCGCTCCCGCAGCGCGGTGGCGCGCGCTGTCATCCCGTACGGGATGCGCAGGCTGGGCACCCCCAGGCTCTGCAGCATGCCGTCGAGCACGGCCGAGGGATCGGCCGGCGGCTGGGTCGCGTCCTCGTGGAAACCGCGCAGGTTGACGAACAGCACCCGGTCGAAGGTGTGCTCCGCGGCGAGCAGGTGCCCGGCCCGGACCGCGAGCTGGGACTTGCCGGCGCCGGCCATCCCGGTGATGAGGCAGACCCGGGTGCCGTCGCCGAAGGCCGACCGGACCCGCTCCAGCTCGGACTCCCGTGCGGTGAACGCGGGCAGGGCTGCCGGCAGGGCGGCGCTGACCCGTACCTGGGCAGCGGCCTGGATCTCACCGCCGACGACCCGCAGCGCCTGCCGCCAGCGCGCGACATAGCCGGGATCGGTGTGCAGGGCCTCGACGACGGCGTCCACCAGATCGGCGTTCAGCCGGCGCCGCCCGGGCCGGAAACAGTCGACCACGGTGGTCCGGTCGACCAGGTCGGCCGCCCGTCCCGAGCGCGACCAGGCGGCATTGACGCGCGCGGTGATCGTGTCGAACGAGGGACTCCCGGCCCACGCCTTGAGCAGCCGCAACCGTTGCACGATCTCGTCGACCGAGCCGGCCCGTTCGGGATCAGGCGGACTCGCGAAAGCTGACACGCCAGAACCCTATTCACCCGGCCGCTTTCCCTCACGGAAAGTCACCGATGCGACAAGGACGACGACCGAAACTTTCGGCAACGGCGGGTGCTTCAGTGAGGGACAAAACGGTCGCGCGGCTTGCGGTCTCCTCGTTTCTGCCTTGTCCGCCAGTGCAGCTGAGCTGGGCGGATCCGCCATGGGTGGCATTTTGTCCAAGTTCGTAATTCCGGTGTGTTTCCGGAAGTTGTTGACTTCGCCATGGCCGCCGATCGATACTTCAGCCGTCAATCGATAGATGGACATGAACCCCGCCTGGTCCCCCGCCAGGCTCCCCCCGAGGAGGACGTCCGCGATGCAAGTAGCTCCCGTGCAACCGAAGGGCCGCCGGCGCGGCCTGGTCAGAACGCTGTTCGGTGTCGGCTGCGCCATGGCGATCGCCCTCGCCGGCACCGCGATGGCGGTCGACGCCAGCGCCGAGGCCAACCGGACCGTCACGTCGAACACCACCGGCAGCCACAACGGCTACTTCTTCTCGTTCTGGAAGGACAGCGGCAACGTCTCCATGACGCTGGGGCCGGACGGCAACTACACGTCCCAGTGGAGCAACGTCAACAACTGGGTCGGCGGCAAGGGCTGGGCGACCGGTGCCCGGCGCACGATCAACTACTCCGGCTCGTTCAACGTCAACGGCAACGGCTACCTGGCGCTCTACGGCTGGACCCGCAACCCGCTGGTCGAGTACTACGTGGTCGAGAACTTCGGCAACTACAACCCGAGCACGGGCGCGACCCGGCTCGGCACGGTGACCTCGGACGGCGGCACCTACGACGTCTACCGCACCCAGCGGGTCAACCAGCCGTCGATCGAGGGCACGGCGACGTTCTACCAGTACTGGAGTGTGCGGCAGCAGAAGCGCACCGGCGGCTCCATCACCACCGGCAACCACTTCGACGCCTGGACCCGCTCCGGTCTGCAGCTCGGCTCGCACGACTACCAGATCATCGCGACCGAGGGCTACCAGAGCAGCGGCAGCTCGAACATCACCGTGAGCAGCGGCGGCACCACGGTCCCGAACCCGGGCCAGACGACGACCCCGCCGGCCGGCGGTGGTGGTGGCTGCACCGCCGCGGTGACCGCCGGAGACTCGTGGTCCGACCGCTACAACCTCAACGTCGCGGTCAGCGGCTCCAGCAACTGGACCGTGACGATGAACGTCGTGGCACCGCAGAAGGTGCTCTCGACGTGGAACATCTCCGCGAGCTACCCCAGCGCCCAGACCCTGGTCGCCAAGCCGAACGGCAGCGGCAACAACTTCGGCGTGACGATCCAGAAGAACGGCAGCACCACCTGGCCGAGCGTCTCGTGCCAGGCCGGCTGATCCGGACCAGTTCGATCCGAGAGGAGGAACGTGCCGCATGCTGACCACATCACGTCGGTGGAGAGGGACGCTGACCGGCCTGACGGTGGCCGCCCTGGCCGCCCTGGGCTTCGTCGCCACCACTGTCACCGCCACGCCGTCCGAGGCGGCCACCTGCAACGGCTACGTCGGACTGACCTTCGACGACGGGCCGTCGGGCAACACCCAGGCCCTGCTGAACGCGCTGCGTCAGAACGGCCTGCGGGCCACCATGTTCAACCAGGGCAACTATGCCTCGCAGAACCCGGGCCTGGTCCGGGCCCAGGTCGACGCGGGCATGTGGGTCGGTAACCACAGCTACTCCCACGCCCACCTGACGCAGGGCAGCCAGGCCAGCATGGACTCGGAGATCAGCCGTACGCAGACGGCGATCGCGAACGCCGGCGGTGGCACGCCCAAGCTGTTCCGCCCGCCGTACGGCGAGACCAACGCGACCCTGCGCTCGGTCGAGCAGAAGTACGGCCTGACCGAGATCATCTGGGACGTCGACTCGCAGGACTGGAACAACGCCAGCACCGACGCCATCGTGGCGGCCAACGCCCGGCTCACCAACGGCCAGATCATCCTGATGCACGACTGGCCGGCCAACACCCTGGCCGCCATCCCGCGTATCGCCCAGGGTCTGGCCGGCCGCAATCTGTGCGCCGGCATGATCTCCCCGTCGACCGGCCGGGCGGTCGCCCCGACCGGCACCTCCAACCCGACGACGCCGAACCCGAACCCGACGACGACGCCACCGCCGCAGGGCGGCGGCAGCTGCACCGCCACGTTGTCGGCCGGTCAGAGCTGGAACGACCGGTACAACCTGAACGTCGCCGTCAGCGGCTCGAACACGTGGACCGTGACGATGAACATCCCGGCTCCGGAGAAGGTCCTCTCCACCTGGAACATCAACGCGAGCTACCCGAGCGCGCAACAACTCGTCGCCCAGCCCAACGGCAGTGGCAACAACTTCGGCGTGACGATTCAGAAGAACGGCAGCACCACCTGGCCGACAGTCTCCTGTCGAGTGGGCTGAACCGGATGGTGGCG
>NZ_JBEZGQ010000300.1:3736-8447 GCF_040650095.1 Actinoplanes sp. NPDC048791
ACCCCGCCCACCACCCCGGGCGCTACTTTCCCTTTCCTGTGGGCTTACCGGGTTTGTGGGGCGGTATCCGGCGGCGGCCCCGCCACTGATCGGTCTCGACCCTCAGCGGTAGCCGGATCGGCGGGCGACAGACCAGCGCGACGACGAAGGGCTCCCGGTCGAAGGGCACCCGCCGGCCGAACAACCCGCCACCGGCCCACCGGCTCGACCGTGCACCGGGAACCGTTCATACGCCGCCGGGCGTCCGCTGACCACGCATCTGACGGCAACGAGTCAACGCACAAAAATTCGCGCCGCGTGTCCTGTCGGATCGGTACCGGCGTGTTCGTGGAGGGGGTGAGACTGCCAATCAAGGAGGAACCGACATGACTGCTGTCTACACCTGGGACGTGTTCTCCACCCTCGACGGCTACGGCTCGTACGCCGAGGGGGCGGACTGGGGCGGCTACTGGAGCAAGCAGGGCCCTGAACTGCTCGCGCACCGGGCCGCCCAGTTCGGCACCGACCAGCGGATGGTCTTCGGAGCCACCACCTTCCGGGAGAACGCGGAGATCATGTCCTCGGGCATCGATCCGCACACGCTCGACGAGTGGAACGTCCGCACCATGCGCATGCCGGCCACGGTGATCTCGTCGACGTTGCAGGACACCCTGGGCTGGCCGGACGCGACCATCGTCAGCGGGGACGCGGTGGAGATCGTCACCCGGCTCAAGCAGGAGTCGGACGTGCCGCTGCGCTCGCAGGCCAGCCTGTCGCTGAACTGGGCCCTGCTGGCCGCCGGCCTGGTCGACCGCATCCAGGTGACGATCTTCCCGGTCATCTCCGGCCGGACCGGAACCAGCCCGATCCTCGGCGGGGCGGGCGACTTCGACCTCGAGCTGCTGGAGAGCCGGACCCTCGACGGCCACACCCAGGAACTGGTCTATCGGCCCACCGCCCACTGACGGCGTCCCGGCGGGGTCACGGATGAACACGAAATCGTGCCCTCCGAGCCCTTCCCGGGCTGCGCCATCGGCCGGGCCCGCCGCGTCCGGCCGCGAGCGACTACCTTGTCTCGCATGCGTCTGGCACCACCGGTACCCCCGCGGTCACCGACCACTGTGCGGTTCGCGTCCGCGCTGTTGTTCGGTGTCGCGGGGCTCTCCCTGCTGTCCGCCGTCCTCGAGCTGGTCTTCGTCAACACCGACCTGAGCGTCTACCGCGACGCCTACACCGGCGACACGGGATCCGGATTCCGGAGCATCGTCGGCGCGACGCTCGACATCTTCTTCGTCGGCGGGGCTGCCCTGCTGGCCGTGCTCAACGGCGACGGCCGCAAGAACGCCCGGGTGACCACGTACGTGCTCGGCGGGATCTTCCTGGTGTGCGGAGGGCTCGGCAACCTGTCGGACCCCATCCACGCGCCGTCCGGCTCCGCGGGCGAGGGCACGGTCGCACGGTTCATGCCGGCCGCGTACGGCATCAGCGCCGGCCTGCTCGACGCGCTGACCGTCCTGGCCGCGCTGGGAGCCCTGGTGCTGCTCGCCCTGCCGCCGTCCAACCGCTTCTTCGAGACCGTCCAGCGCAACAAGTACGTGCTGGTCATGGCGCCCCCACCGCACTTCGGTCACGACACCACCGGCGGAAGCACACCGCAGCGCGACCTGCCACCACACACCGGCAGCATCCCGGCGAGCGACCCCTGGGCCCACCCGGACGGCAACTGACAACCGAGCATCCGGACCGGGCCGCGATGATCGGCGTTGTGGTCGGCACGAATGGCTGACCGGCCGGCGTGACCGATCCTGATTCGATATCGGGAGGTGGCGCACACGCGATCCAGCCGGACGGGAGTTTCATGTTCCGCCTCAAGCTCGCGCTCATCATTGTTCCCATATTGCTGGTCGTCTATGTTTTCAACACGGTGTACAGCAAGATTGAGGATTCCTTTGTGGCGAAGCCGCCGGCGGACGGGATCTATGCCGCCGGCTTGCCGATGTCGGTCGCGATGGCGGGGCACCGCGTGACGCTCGACCAGATCGTGGTGCGGGACGAGCGCGTCCGGGTCGAGTTCTCCTTTCCGGCCGGGGACAAGGCGCCGCTGATCGAATGCCCGCCGGCCGGCGAGGTCGTCGACGGTTACGGGCAGAGCCTTGTCGTCGTCGTGCCGGCCCGGTCGTTCAGCGCGGGTGACGGCAAGACACTTCATCCGGTCGACTTCGAATGCCGGGGACACGCCGGAGAACAGCTACGCATGCCCGCGCCCGGTGGAAACGTGCGCTTCTGGGCGAGCTTCGAGAATTCCCGGGATTTCGGAAAGCATTTCGTCGTGCACGACGTGACTGGTCATATCGGCGACGGGCTGGTGACCGCCGGCACGGTCGATGTGACTCTGCCGGATCTGCGCCGGACCAGCGGTTAGCGCTCGGTAGGATCGGCCGCATGGCTGGCAGGGGGATCGGGTGGCGCTGACCGACGAGGCGATCACGCGGATCCGCGGGCTGATCCAGTCGGGGGAGTTGCCTCCGGGCGCCCGGCTGCCCACCGAGCAGCAGTTGTCGCAGGAGATGGGTCTGTCCCGCAGCGGCGTCCGGGAGGCCGTCAAGGTTCTCGAGGCGGCCCGCGTGCTCGACGTGCGCCGCGGCGACGGCACCTATGTGACGAGCCTGGCGCCGCGGCTGCTGCTGGAAGGCCTGGGCGTCGCCGTCGAGCTGCTTCGCGACGACACCCTGCTGGAGGTCATGGAGGTGCGCCGGATGCTGGAGCCGGTGGCCACCGGCGTCGCCGCGCTGCGGATCACCGACGCCGACGTGGCCCGGCTGGGCGAGATCCTCGAGGACATGCGGGGGGCGGCGGAGGACGCCGAGCAGCTCATCCGGTACGACGCCGCGTTCCACCGTACGGTCATCGCGGTCACCGGCAACGAGACGCTGACCTCGCTGCTCGACGGGCTCTCGGGGCAGACGCTGCGGGCGCGGGTGTGGCGGGGGCTGATCGAGGGTGGCTCCGCGCACGTCACGCTCAACGAGCACGAGGCGATCTACCGGGCGCTGCGGGACCGGGACCAGTTGCTGGCCCAGGCGAGCGCGCTGATCCACGTGAACACGTCGGAGTCGTGGCTGCGTACGGTATTGGCGGCCGCGCCGCGGCAGCAGCTGTAGCGTCGCGGTCAGGTCTGGGCCTTGCCGCCGGTGATCCGGGAGACGACCAGCGCGACCAGGATGACCGCACCGTTGAGGAAGTTGGTCCACTGGGCCGGCACGCCGCCCAGCGTCAGCACGTTGATGATCATGAAGAGCAGCAGCACGCCGGTGAAGGCCCCGAAGACGGTTCCCTTGCCGCCGTTGAGGCTGACGCCGCCGATGACGGCCGCGGCGAAGACCTGGAAGATCGCCCCGTCGCCCTGCGCCGCGGTGACCGACGCGAGCCGTCCGCTGATCAGCAGGCCGGCCAGGGCGGCCAGCGTGCCGGCGATGATCAGGGTCAGCCAGACGACCCGGTCCGTCCGGATGCCGGCCGCGCGGGCGGCGTCGACGTTGCCGCCGATCGCGTACAGCGAGCGCCCGGCCCGGGTGTACCCGAGGACCACGACGGCCACGGCGAACAGGGCCAGGGTGATCCAGATCGACGCGGGCACGCCCAGCCACGACGTGGAGCCGAGGTAGGTCATGGACTCCGGCAGGGCGAAGAAGGTCTTGCCGCCGGAGATGCCGGTGAGCAGGCCGCGCAGGACGATGAGCATGCCGAGCGTGACGATGAAGCCGTTGAGCCCGAAACGCACGATCAGCAGGCCGTTGAAGGCGCCGATCAGCGCGCCGGTCAGCAGCACCAGCGGGACGGCGAGAGCGCCCGGCACGGCGTGCACTCCGAGGCCGTGGGTCACCGCCGGGTCGACGATCAGCCAGGCCGCGACGCCCGGCGCCAGCCCGAAGGTCGACTCCAGCGACAGGTCCATCTTCCCGGCGATCAGCACCAGGGTCTCGGCCAGCACGACGATGGCGATCTCGGACATGCTCTGCAGCACGTTGATGATGTTGTCCGGTTGCAGGAACACCGGGCTGACGATGAAACCCACGATGGCGACCGCGATGATGGCCGGCACCAGCGCGAGGTCGCGCATCCGGGCCAGGGCGACGGTACGGCGGGTGGCCGGCTGTGCCGGGGCGGCCGGGGGAGCGGTGGTGCCGGAGAGCGTGTCAGACATGGTCGAGATCGACCCCTTCCATGGCGGCTACCAGGTCGTTGTCGCGCCAGCCGGACGGCATGTCCCGCACGATCCGGCCCCGGACCATGACCAGGACCCGGTCGCAGACGCGCAGATCGTCGAGTTCGTCGGAGACGACCAGCACGGCGGTGCCGCGCCGGCGTACCTGCTCGACCACGCCGAGCAGGGTCTGCTTGGATCGCACGTCCACACCGGCGGTCGGCGTGATGAGGACCAGCAGCTTGGGATCGCCGGCCAGGGCCCGGCCCATGACCACCTTCTGCTGGTTGCCTCCGGAGAGGTCGGAGACGGGCACCTGCGGGCCGGACGCCTTGATGGCCAGGTCGGTGATGAACCGGCCGGCGAAGGCGTCACGGCGGGCCGACGAGATGAGACCGCGCCGGCCGACCCGCTCGGGCACGGTCATGGTGATGTTCTCGGCGACGGACAGCAGGGGCACCAGGCCCTGCCGGTGCCGGTCCTGCGGGACGAGGCCCACGCCGGCGGCGAGCGCGTCCGGCACGCTGC
>NZ_JBEZGQ010000301.1:0-8428 GCF_040650095.1 Actinoplanes sp. NPDC048791
GACCCCGCTGGCCGTGGTCGACCTGGCCGCCTTCGACGCGAACGCGGCCGCCCTGTCGGTCCGCTCGGCGGGCAAACCGATCCGGGTGGAGCCCATCCGTCTGCTGACCGCCGTCTCCGCGCTGACGCTGTGCCTGCTCGCGGGCAGCGGTGCCGCCGGCGCGGCGGGTGCGTCCAGCGCCCGTGACTGTACGAGGCCAGGTGTGCTGTTCTGCGAGAACTTCGACCGGCTGCCGGTCGGCGGCGCCAGCAGCCTCGACTGGGGGATCGACACCCGCAACGGCACACTGACCGTGGAACGCCGGGGCGCCGGCCGGGGCGGCAAGGTGCTGCACGTCCGCACCGTCGACAACGGGCGTGCCTTCCTGCGGGTCGACGATCTCGCCGTACCCCCGGGCGGTTTCTACGGCCGGATGCGGCTGCGCGTCGACGCGTTCCCGACGGCGCCCGACTGGGCGCACTTCACCCTGGTCGAGGCGACCGGATCGGGCAGCGCCGAGGTGGTGCGCCCGCTCGGCGGACAGTACGTGCCCACAGTGGACCGGTCCCTGTGGGGCATCGGCGCGGACGGCGGACCCACCGGCGACTGGACCGCCTGGACCGAGTCGGCCCCGACCGTCACGGACACCTGGCAGTGCGTCGAATGGCGCCTCGACGCGGCAACGAACACGGTGACCACCTGGATCGGCGACGACGTGACCCTGACCGCCGGCGAAGGGGCCCACGGCGGCAACCAGGTCCCGTTCGTACTGCCGGCCGTCGACACGGTCAAGATCGGGTGGCAGCTGTACCAGGGCGGCACCACGCCGGCCGGCTTCGACCTCTGGATCGACGACATCGCCCTCTCCGCCCGGCGCCTGGGCTGCTGACGCTCCGCTTCAGCCGCACGCCACCACGACCGACGTCACGGACATTGACGACTGTCGTGGTGGCGTGGTCAGATCGGCGGACCGGAGTGTTCCTCGCGTTCCGCCGACCCCTTCGGAGGCCGACGTGTCCCTGCGCCGTATCTCGGCCCTCATTTCCGGACTCCTGCTCGTCGTAGCGGCGGCCGCGATCCCCTCGCCCGCCGTTGCCGCGCTGTCCACCGCCGCGGTTGCGCTGGGCGACAGCTTCATCAGCGGTGAGGGCGCCGGGAGCTACGAGCCGGTCGTGGACGTCAACGGGACCAGCCGCGGCTTCCCAGGCTGGTCCGCGGCCAACACCGACGCCTACTTCTGCCACCGTTCCGCCGGTGCGTCGCTGCACCGGGCCGACCTGCCCGGCATTCAGGCGCGGTTCAACCTGGCCTGCTCGGGTGCTCAGCCGCAGGACCTCGCCCGTCCGGGCCAGGACCGGCCGCGGGGCCGCGCTGTGGCGGCCCAGCTCGACCAGCTGCGGGCGGTCGCGGGTGCGTACGACATCGACCTGGTCCTGATCGGGCTCGGGTCCAACAACAGCCGGTTCACCTTCGGCGACGTCGCCTCCGAGTGCGCCAACCGGTTCATCGCCGACGCGTGGACCGGCTGGTGGGAGCTGTGGGCGTACATCAACGGGCCGGTCGAGCAGGAGCCGTGCACGGCCGACGACCTGGCCACCGCCGCGCAGGTCGCCGCTGCGGTCGAGGAGACCCGGGCCGCCGTACGGGGCCTGCTGACGACGCTGGACGCGGTCGACGCCGACGGGCAGCACCGGGTCGTCTTCCAGGACTACACCAATCCGCTGCCCACGGACGTCGTGCCCAGCCTTTACACCGAGGACGACCGCGCCGACGACCGGGACAAGTTCCGGGCGCTGGGCGCGGAGCGGTACCGGGCCGGTTGTCCCGTGCATCGCGCCAGCCTGGCAGCCGGGCACTCGTTCTCCTCGGCTCTGGGCAGCCTGGTGTCGGCCGTGTACGCCGGCCTGTCGGCTGAGTTCCCCGGCGCCGATCTGGTCCACCTCAACGTGCAACGGGCATTCGACGGGGCCCGGCTGTGCGAGTCCGGTGCCGACCCGGCCGCTGCCCTGGCCACCCCGATCCGGCTGCAGGACGGGCCGACCGGCGTCTTCCTGACCGACCTCGCGGGCTACGACAAGATCGCCGTGCAGCGCATCGCCAGCTCCTGCGTCTCGTACTTCCAGACCTGCCAGGAGTCGTGGCACCCCAACGCGAACGGGCACGCGGTGCTGGGTCGCTGCCTGACCGGCGCGGCCGCGACAGCTGCCCGTACGGTGACCTGCACCCGCAGCCCGGACGGGCAGCTCACCGTCCGGTGACCCCGGCGTGCTCGCCCAGCACCGGCATGTCGTGCACCTGGGTGCCGGGCTGCCACGGCCACCGGTGGTACCGGTCCGGCCACACGAGCTGCAGGGCCCGCAGCCGCCCGCCGGTGCCGGCGTAGAACTGCGCGGCGACGGGCAGGTGCCGCTCCGGCTCGGTCACCTCGACGAAGGTGACGGGATGTCCCTCGAGCACGTCCTCGGCGGTGGCGCCCGCGGCGAGCTCCCGGCGCCCGGCGATGACCGCGGCGGCCAGGGCGCGCAGGGCGGGCCGGGTGATGTCCGGGGGCAGCCCGAACAGGATCAGCTCCGGGTGGCCGTGGCCGGTCAGGCCGACCGTGTACCAGCAGGTCTCCAGGGCCGTCGGCTGCGGCTCGAACTGCAGGTACACGCCGGCCTGCTCGATGGTCGCGGCGATCGCGCGGAGCGCGGCGTCGTGGTGCCCGGCCGTCATCGGATCCGCCCTCCCGTGTGCTTCAGCTGCGGGATACCCGGCCGGAGCCGAGACTACCGGCCTGATCCGGTACGCGCGGCCGCCGTCGACCGGGCCGGGAAGCGGATCACCCGGTCGTCGGTCGCTGCCGGGGTGCCGCGGCCGTCCCGGTTGCTCGTGGTGATCCAGAGCGAGCCGTCCGGGGCCCGTTCGGCGGTACGCAGGCGGCCGTACTGGCCCTGCAGCAGTGCGGTCGGCGTGCCGGCGCCGCCGTTGCCGTCCAGTGGGACCGACCAGAGCCGCTGGCCGCGCAGGGCGGCGACGTAGAGCGTGCTGCCGTCGATGGTGGCGCCGCTGGGCGAGGCCTCGGCGGTGCTCCACACGACGATCGGGTTGCGGAAGCGGGTGTCGGTGCTGCGGCCCTCGACCGTCGGCCAGCCGTAGTTGCCGCCGGGCACGATCTGGTTGACCTCGTCCCAGGTGTTCTGGCCGAACTCGGCGGCGTACAGCCGGCCCTGGGCGTCCCAGGCCAGGCCCTGCACGTTGCGGTGGCCCAGGCTGTAGACCAGCGAGCCGGGGAACGGATTGCCCTCGGCGGGGACACCGCCGTCCGGCCGCATCCGCAGGATCTTGCCGTTGCGGCTCTGCTGGTTCTGCGCGTTCGCGGTGGTGCCGGCGTCGCCGACGCCCGCGTAGAGCATGCCGTCCGGTCCGAAGGCGATCCGGCCGCCGTCGTGGATGTTCGCCTTGGCCAGCCCGCTGAGGATCACCTGCTGGTCCTGCGGGGCGTCGAGCCGCAGGCGCGCGATGCGGTTGTCCGAGGCCGAGGTGAAGTAGACGTACACATAGCCGTCCTCGGCGTACGTCGGGGACACGGCCAGGCCGAGCAGGCCGGCCTCACCGGCCGGGACGACCCCGCTGACCGTGGCCACCACGGCCGGTGCGCTGCCCGGGCGCAGCTGCAGGATGCGGGCGCTGTTGCGTTCGGCGACCAGGGCGCTGCCGTCGGGGAGGAACCCGAGCCCCCACGGAACGGTGAGATCCGTCGCGACGACCTGGGGATCGGCAAGATCGGGAGTGCGCAGGGCGTGCGCTTCGGTGGCCTGCGCGACGGCGAGGGTGCCGACACCGAGTATCAGCGTGCTGACCAGGGCGAGTTTGCGGCGCATGACTCCAACCTCCAGCTGAGTGGCAATTGAAGCATGTCAATGTACTCCCCGGGAGCCGGCTCAGCTCGCGGCGCTGGCCACGATCACCTCGGTGCCGGCCCGGCGGATGGCCTCGATGCCCGCCGGATCCGCGCTCGGGTCGGTCACCAGGGTTGCCACGTCGGTGATCGCGCAGATGCCGGCCAGGCACACCTTGCCCACCTTGGAGCCGTCCGCCACCACGATGACCCGGTCGGCCCGCCGGATCATCACCGCGTTGGTGTTCGCCTCGATCTCGTCGTGGGTGGTCAGGCCGCCCCGGGCGCTGATGCCGTCCACCCCGACCACCGCCACGGCCATGTTCAGGCCGGCCAGCGCCTGGTCCGCGATCGGCCCGACCAGCTCGTACGACTGGGTGCGGGACACGCCGCCGGTCATGATCAGCTTGAGCCGGGGGCGCAGGGCCAGCTCGGCGGCGATGTTCAGCGCGTTGGTCACCACGGTCAGGTCGACGCGCTCGGCCAGCAGCCGGGCCAGCAGGTGGGTGGTCGTGCCGCCGGTCAGGCCCAGGGTCAGCGGGCCCTTCGGCAGCAGCGCCGCGACCTTCTGCGCCACCAGGGCCTTCTCCTCGCGGTGCTGGCCCACCCGGTAGCGCACGGGCAGCTCGTAGGCGACGTCGACCGCGACGGCGCCGCCGTGGGTGCGCGACAGCAGCCGCTGGTCCTCCAGGACCTGCAGGTCGCGGCGGATCGTGGCGGGGGAGACGCGGAACTCGTCGGCCAGGTGCCCGGCGTCGACGGAGCCGTGGCTGGCCACCCGCTCGAGGATGGCCGACACCCGGTCGGCGCGGCGCAGCGAACTCTGTGGCATGGGCCCTCATCAGGAAGGAATGATCAAACGCGCAGTCACTGTAGTTCGTTTCCAAGCGAAACACCAGATTTCCTTGCGCGCTTGGGGCGTAACCGCCAACAATCCCGCCATGACAGTGATCGCTTTCCTCGGCGCGGGCAGCGTCGTGTTCACCCGTGAACTGCTCGCCGACATCCTCTCCTTCGACGAGCTGCGCGGGGTGACCCTCGCCCTGCACGACATCGACGCCGAGCGCCTGGAGACGGCCGAGGCGATCGCCCGCCGTACGGCCGAGCAGCTCGGCGCCCGGCCCGTCATCACCACCAGCCTGGACCGCCGGACCGTGCTCGACGGCGCCGACTTCGTCATCAACGCCATCCAGGTCGGCATGCACGCCGCCACCGTGCGCGACTTCGAGATCCCGGCGAAGTACGGGCTGCGCCAGACCATCGGTGACACCCTCGGCGTCGGCGGCATCTTCCGCGCGCTGCGCACCTTCCCGGTGCTCGAGGGCATCGCCCGGGACATGCGCGAGCTGTGCCCGGACGCCTGGCTGCTCAACTACACCAACCCGATGGCGATGAACGTCGGCTACCTCGCGGCCGTCGCCCCCGAGCTCAAGGCCGTCGGCCTGTGCCACTCGGTCTACTGGACCGTGCGCGACCTGAGCGAACTGCTCGGCGTCCCGTACGAGGAAGTCGACTACACCGGAGCCGGAGTGAACCACCAGGCGTGGCTGCTGCGCTTCGAGCATCGTGGCGAGAGCCTGTATCCGCGGCTGGACGAGCTGCTCGCCCGCGATCCCGAGCTGCGCCGCCGGGTACGGATGGACATGTACTCGCGGCTGGGCTATTTCCCGACCGAGACCAGCGAGCACTCCTCGGAGTACCTGCCCTGGTATCTGCACGACGACGCCGAGATCGAGCGGCTGCGCATCCCGGTCGGCGACTACCTGCGGATCAGCGCCGACAACGTGGCCGAGTACCACGCTGTGCGCAAGTCCGTGCTGGCCGGCGATCCTCTCGACGTCAGCCGCGACGCCACCGAGTACGCCCCCCAGGTCATCCACAGCATGGTCACCGGGACCCTGCGCCGCATCCACGGCAACGTCGCCAACCGCGGGCTGATCAGCAACCTGCCCGAGGACTACGCCGTCGAGGTGCCGTGCGTGGTCGACGCTCTGGGCGTACGCCCGGAACGGGTCGGCGCGCTGCCCCCGCAGTGCGCCGCGCTGAACCGCGGCTTTGTCAACGTGGGTCAGCTGACCGTGCAGGCGGCGATCACCGGCGACAAGCGGATGGTGCGGCAGGCGGCGATGGTCGACCCCAACACCGCGGCCACCCTGCCGGTGGAACAGATCTGGGCATTGTGTGACGAGCTGACCGCGGCGCACGGCGACCTGATCCCCGAATCGCTGCGGTGACCGCTCCAAGACGCGCAGCGTGGAATGCTCGTTTGGACGCTAAAGCTTGTGAAGCGAAAACAAACGAGCATAATCCTCGACCATGAACGACACGTCGGAGGAAATCGCCAGCCAGCCCGCCGTCTGGGAACAGGGCCTCGGCCTGACCGCCCAGGCCCGCCGCGAGCTCGCCGTGCCGGGGCAGCGGATGCTGATCCTGGGCTGCGGCACCTCGTGGTTCGTCGCCCAGAGCATCGCCGAGCTGCGGGAGAGCGCCGGTCTCGGCGAGACCGACGCGGTGTGCGCCTCCGAGTACGTGCCCCGGCGCCGTTACGACCGCGTCGTGGCGATCACCCGCTCGGGCACCTCGACCGAGGTGCTCGACGCGCTGCGCCAGGTGCCGCAGGGCACCCACCGGGTGGCGGTCACCGCCGTCGCCGGGGAACCGGTCGACACGCTGGCCGAGACCCGGCTGCTGCTCGACTTCGCCGACGAGCGCAGCGTGGTGCAGACCCGCTTCCCGACCACGGTGCTGGCCCTGGCCCGCGCCGCGTTCGGGGCGGACCTGAGCCACCTGGTCGCGGACGGCACCGCCGCCCTCGAGGCGCCGCTGCCGGCCGACCCGGCCGACATCGACCACCTGGTGTTCCTGGGCACCGGCTGGACCGTCGGGCTCGCCCACGAGGCGGCGCTGAAGGTTCGCGAGGCGGCGCAGGCCTACTCGGAGTCGTACCCGGCGATGGACTTCCGGCACGGTCCGGTCGCCGTGGCCGGGGCCCGCAGCCTCGTCTTCTCGTTCGGCGACGTGCCGCTCGCGCTCGACGAGGTCGGCCGTACGGCGGGCGCCACCACCTACCGCGACGACCGCGACCCGCTCGCCCAGCTGGTCCTCGCCCAGCGTTTCGCCCTGGCCCTGGCCGCGCACCGCGGCCTGGACCCCGACCGCCCCCGGCTGCTCACCAGATCCGTCGTCCTCACCGACGCGGTTTGACGAAAGTAGGTACAGGGATGACCTCCATTCGGCGCGGCCGGCGGACCCGGCTGCTGGCGGCCGCGAGCGCGGCCTTGCTTCTGAGCGCGGCCTGCACGGGCGGCGAGAGCGACGACGGCAAGGACGCGGCGGCAGGCTACGACCCCGCGGCGGCGGTGACCCTCACCTGGTGGACCGGGCAGACCTCGGAGGCCGAGAAGGTCGCCGAGGGCCTGGCCGCCGAGTACCACGCCGCCCACCCCAACGTCACGATCAAGACCTCGGCGGGCGCGCCGACCACGGACGACCTGCTGACCAAACTCTCCGCCGGCTTCGCGGGCGGCAGCTACCCCGACATCTCGTACGCGTTCGGCAACTGGGCCGGCGACCTGGCGGCCAGTGGCAAGACCCAGAACCTGACCGACTTCGTGGCCGACCCGTCCTTCGCGTGGACCGAGATGCCGGCGGCCGCCCGTACGGTGGCCACCTCGGAGAGCAAGGTGATCGGCGTCCCGGCGCTGGTCGACAACCTGGCCCTGATCTACAACAAGAAGCTCTTCGACACCGCCGGCCTGAGCTACCCCACCGACGACTGGTCCTGGGAGCAGTTCCGCGAGGCCGCGAAGAAGCTCACCGACCCGGCGACCCGCACGTACGGCACCGCGTACTCGGTCTCCGGCAGTGAGGACACCACCTGGCACCTGTGGCCGTTGCTCTGGCAGAACGGCGGGAAGATCATCGACGGGACCAAGCCCGCCTTCAACTCCGAGGCCGGGGTCAAGGCCCTGGAGACGCTGCGCGTGATGGCCGTCGACGACAAGTCGATGTACCTGGACCAGACCGACGAGAAGTACGCCCGGCTCTTCAACAGCGGGCACGTCGCGATGATGCTGTCCGGCCCGTGGGCGCTGCTGGAGATCAAAGAGGCCAAGCTGGACTACGGGGTGGCCGCGCTGCCGGGCGTCAACGGTGACCACCAGACCGTCTCCGGCCCCGACCTCTGGGTGCTGTTCGACCACGAGGACGCCAACCGGGCCGGCGCGTCGCGCGACTTCATCAAATGGCTGACCAGCGCGCAGATCGACGCCAAGTGGAACCTCGCGGTCGGTAACCTGCCGCTGCGGTCGTCCGAGCAGAGCACGCCCGAGTTCGCGGCGTACGTCAAGGAGTACCCGGGTGGGCAGAAGTTCTTCGACAACCTGGCCAACGCCAAGCAGGCCCGGCCGACGGTCGCCGGCTACGAGGTGATGTCCCGCAACGTCGGTGACGGCATCGCCAAGGTGCTGCAGGGCGCCGCCAAGCCGAAGGAGGCCCTCGACGAGGCGGCCCGCAAGTCGGCCGACGCCCTGGAGAACTGATGACGCTCACGTTCGCCGCGACGCCGCG
>NZ_JBEZGQ010000302.1:0-8411 GCF_040650095.1 Actinoplanes sp. NPDC048791
GTGCGGCTGCGCAGCGTCGCCAGCTCCGCCCGGCGCGGGCCGGCTGTGATCGGCGTCAGCGCGGCGAAGGCCAGGCCGTTGCGCCAGAACGCCACGGCCAGCGCCGGAGCCGCCACGAAGGCGATCAGCGGGGCCGAGGTCGAGACGGCGAGCACCGCCACGGCCAGGGCCGCCCCGGTCAGCCACGGGGGCCGTTCGCGGGGTGACTGCATATTCATCCCTCGCCGTCGCTTCTTGCATATCTACACATCACAGTTTGTCGACCTCAGTTGAGCGGAAAGTGAGCCAGTCGTTACGCTCGCCGCCGATGCATTTCCGTCAATCCCTCAGGAGAGTGGTTTTCGATGCCCGCGTTCCAAGCGGTCGTGTTCGACTTTTTCGGCACGCTGACCCGTTCCGTGCGGAGGGGGCCCCAGCACGCCGACATCGCTCGGGCGCTGGGCTGTGATCCCGACGCGGTGCTGAGCGTCCTGGATCGTACGTTCCAGGTCCGGGCCCGCGGAGATCTCGGGTCGGCCGAGGCGACTCTGCGCTGGGTGACCGAGCAGGCCGGAGGCCGGCCGCGTACCGCCCAGTTGCAGGCGGCGGTGCCGGCCCGGGTCGACGCTCTGAAGGCTGACACCCGGCTGCGCGCTGACGCGGAGAGCGTTCTCCGGGCCGTCAAGCAGCGGGGCCTGCGCACCGCGCTGATCAGCGACTGCACCCATGAACTGCCTGCCTTTCTGCCGAGCATGCCGATCGCCCCGCTGCTCGACGTGAACGTCTTCTCCGTCGAGGTCGGCCGGTGCAAGCCGGACCCGCTGATCTATCTGGAGGCGTGCTGGCGGATGCGGGTGGCCCCCGAGGACTGCCTGTACATCGGTGACGGCGGCAGCCGCGAGCTCACCGGGGCCGCTGCCGTCGGGATGACCGCCGTCCGGCTGGCCGCGCCCGACCTGGCCGACCACCTGGTGTTCGACGCGGACGACGACTTCGCCGGCCCCAGCGTGCCGTCGCTGACCGCCGTGCTGGATCTGCTTGATCCCGTACCCGTGCTGACCTGATTGCATGCAGGATGCATTAAGCCCTCGCGGACGCGGCCCGGCGCCGGCCGGGCCGCGTGCGAGGATGACCGGGTGACGACCGAGCTCGTGGCTGAGGCGATCAAGAAGGCCGGCATCGCCTGGATCAACGCACCCGGCGGCCCGTCCCTGGCCCTGTGGGTCATGCCGCTCGACGGCGCGCTCATCCTGGTCTGCGGCCCCGGCGAGCAGGCCGCACCCGGCCTGGCCGAGGCATCCCGTGCCTCGGTGCGCCTGCGCGGCGACAACGGCGGCCTGATCGTGATCGTCGAAGCGCAGGTCGAGCGGCTCACCCCGGGCACCGAGGAGTGGACCGAGATCGCCCCGCAGCTGGCCGGCAAGCGCCTCAACGCGAGCGGCACCGCTGAGGAGCTGGTCGCCCGCTGGGCCGGGACCGACTGCGCCGTCCTGCGACTGACGCCGGTCGACGAGCCCGTCGCCGCCCCGCACCTGCCGACCGGCTCGCAGGCGGAGCCGCCACGCGATACCCCGGCCCGCATCAAGGTCCGCCGCCCGTTCCGCCTGCACCGCGTACGCAAGCGCAAGCCGTAGGCGGACCGCCCGAAAGACCAAGATCAAGGGCTGGCTGTCCCAGGTCCGTCGGGGTGCGAGCCGTCGCTCCCGCGGGCACCGGGCGGGCCCGGCCAATCGCCTGGCGGCTCATGAACGGCCGGGCCCACCCTGCCGGCTGCGTGCTCGCCAGACCGGAACCGGTCAGCCCACGAACGGCGGCACCTTGATCTCGCCCTGGGCCACCGGGATCACGTGGCCGGAGACCGTGGCCAGCGTGGCCGCGCCGCCCGTCGCCGTCACCGTGCACTCCAGCAGGGACGGCCGGTGCATCTCGATGCCCTGATGCACCGTGTACGACGTCGTCCCCTCCTCCGGCAGCCAGCCCCGAGCGACCAGCCACACGCCCAGCCCCAGGGCCGCCGAGCCGGTCGCCGGGTCCTCGGGCACCGACACACCCGGGCAGAACACCCGCACGTACGCCGTCCGCACGGCCTGCTCCCAGGCGAAGACGCTGATGCCCGTCACGCCCAGCGCGCGGGCTCGCGCCGGGTCGGCCCACGCGCGGGCCAGCGCTTCCCGGCGCACCGGCAGGAAAACGAATTCCAGTCCGCAGCCGGCCGCCGCCGGTTCCGCCGCCGCCCCGGCGAAGTCATCCGCCGTCAGGCCCACCAGATCCAGCAGGTCCCGGGCCGGCACCGGCGCGCCCAGCGTCGGCTTGCCGCCGGTCAGCGTCGCCACGTCCGAGCCCACCGTGATCGGCAGCATCCCGGCGCCGCACTCCTGCACCACCTGCCCGGGCTGGGCCAGGCCGCGCCGGACCGAGGTCACGGCGGCGCCGACGCTGGGGTGACCCGCGAACGGCAGCTCCGTCTCCGGAGTGAAGATCCGCGCCCGGTACGTCGCGCCGGCCGCCGACGGCAGCACGAAGACTGTCTCCGAAAGGTTGAACTCCCGGGCCAGTGTCTGCATCTGGTCGCCGGCCAGACCCTCGGCGCCGAAGACCACGGCCAGCGGGTTTCCGGCGAAGGGGCGGTCGGTGAACACGTCGACGATCTCGTACGCCACGGTAGACATGGTTCGACGCTAACTTAGGCTGGTGCGGTGACCATGGGGAGCAGGGTTTATCTGGCGCGGCTCGCGGCGCTGCCCGTTTTCGACCCCAACGGCGACCGGGTGGGCCGGGTGCGCGACGCCGTCCTGCGGTTGCGCACCACCAACCGGCCGCCGCAGGTCGTCGGTCTCGTCGCCGAGATGGCGTTGCGCCGCCGGATCTTCCTGCCGATCGGCCGGGTGACCTCGATGGACGCCGAGGCCGTCGTGCTCAGCACCGGCATGCTCAACCTGCGCCGGTTCGAGAAGCGGCCCAACGAGCTGCTGGTGCTCGAGGAGGTGCTGGACCGGCGGGTCACGGTCGAGCCGGAGGACCGGCAGGGTCCCGGCACCACCGGCACGGTCGTGGACCTGGGCATGGAGCTCAACCGCAACAACGAGTGGCTGATCACCCGGGTGGCCGTCCGCCAGCACACCGGCCGGCTGGCCCGGCGCGGGCACACGTACCAGGTGGAGTACGACCGGATCCGCGGCCTGGTCGGGCCGACCGACACCCAGGGCACCTCGAATCTCGTCGCCCTGCTCGAACAGATGCGGCCCGCGGACATGGCGAACGCCCTGCAGGACCTGGCCGACGCGCGGCGCAACGAGGTCGCCGCGGCGCTGAGCGACCGGACGCTGGCCGACGTGCTCGAGGAGTTGCCGGAGCACGACCAGGTGGAGATCCTGATCCAGCTGGACCGGGAACGCGCCGCCGACGTCCTGGAACGCATGGACCCGGACGACGCCGCGGACCTGCTCGCCGAGCTGCCCCAGGCCGAGCAGGCCGTGCTGCTCGACCTGATGGAGCCGGAAGAGGCGGCGCCGGTCCGGCAGCTGATGAGCTACACCCCCGGCACCGCCGGCTCGGTGATGACCTCGGAACCGGTGATCCTCACCCCGGACACCACGGTGGCCGAGGCGCTGGCCCGGATCCGTGAACCGGAGCTGTCCCCGGTCGTCGCCGCCCAGGTCTTCGTGGCCCGGGCACCGTCGGCCACCCCCAGCGGCAAGTACCTCGGCATGGTCCACTTCCAGCGGCTGCTGCGGGAGCCGCCCTCGTCGATTCTGGGTGGCCTCATCGAGACCGACATAGATCCGCTGACGCCCGAGACCAACCTCACCGAGATCACCCGGCGGATGGCGACCTACGACATGGTGGCGATGCCGGTGGTCGACAACGCGTACCGGCTGGTGGGGGCGGTGACCGTGGACGACGTGCTGGACCACTCGCTGCCCCGCGACTGGCGTGACCGGGACGCCCAGGACGCCCAGGACCAGGCCGACGCGCTGCTGCGCCAGGCCCACCCGGAGACGGGCTCATGACCGAGCCCCGCCGGGACCGCCTCGACCAGCCGATCGAGCCGGGCCGGGTCCGGCTGCCGCGCTTCGACCCGGAGGCCTTCGGACGCTGGTCGGAGAGCATCGCCCGGTACATGGGCACGGCGAAGTTCATCGTCTACATGACGATCATCATCGGCGCCTGGTTCGCCTGGAACACCCTGGCGCCGAAGGACATGCGCTTCGACCCGTACACGTTCACGTTCCTGACCTTGATCCTGTCCTTGCAGGCGTCCTACGCCGCGCCGCTCATCCTGCTCGCGCAGAACCGCCAGGCCGACCGCGACCGCCTGACGATGGAGGAGGACCGCCGGCGCGCGGCCATGCAGAAGGCCGACACGGAGTATCTGGCCCGCGAGATCGCCTCGCTGCGGATCGCCGTCGGCGAGGTCGCGACCCGCGACTTCCTGCGCTCGGAGCTGGCCCGGCTCGCCGACGAACTGGACGAGGCGGCCCATCGACGGCAGAAGCTGGAACGTAAGGAGTGGGAAGAGGAACGGACCTGAGCGCGACGTAGCATGGTCGTCATGTCCGCACCAGCCCCCACCATCGAGGACGCGATCCAGGCGGCCCTCGCCACCGTCGACGATCCCGAGATCCGCCGCCCGATCACCGAGCTCGGCATGGTCAAGGGCTTCACCGTCGCCGGGTCCGGTGTGAAGGTCGAGCTGCTGCTCACCGTCGCCGGTTGCCCGCTGCGCGACAAGCTCACCAACGACATCACCGCCGCGGTCACCGCGATCCCCGGGATCACCACCGTGGAGATCGACTTCGGCGTCATGACCGAGGAGCAGCGCAAGTCCCTGCAGGCCACGCTGCGCGGCGGCGGTGAGTCCGCCGAGCCGGTCATCCCGTTCGCCCAGCCGGGTTCCAAGACCCGGGTGTACGCGGTGGCCAGCGGCAAGGGCGGCGTGGGCAAGTCCAGCGTCACGGTCAACCTGGCCGCCGCCCTGGCCAAGCGCGGGCTGTCGGTCGGTGTGGTCGACGCCGACATCTACGGCCACTCGGTGCCCCGCATGCTCGGCGTCGAGGGCCGGCCCACCCGGGTCGAGGACATGATCATGCCGCCGCAGTCGCACGGCGTGAAGGTCATCTCGATCGGCATGTTCACCTCGGGCAACGCCGCCGTGGTGTGGCGCGGTCCGATGCTGCACCGGGCCCTGCAGCAGTTCCTCGCCGACGTCTTCTGGGGCGACCTGGACGTGCTGCTGCTGGACCTGCCGCCGGGCACCGGTGACGTGGCCATCTCGCTGGCCCAGCTGCTGCCCAACGCCGAGATCCTGGTCGTCACCACGCCGCAGATGGCCGCGGCCGAGGTGGCCGAGCGGGCCGGGGCGATCGTGCAGCAGACCCACCAGCGGCTGGTCGGCGTGGTGGAGAACATGTCGTGGCTCGAGCTGCCCGACGGCACCCGCATGGAGGTCTTCGGTGCCGGTGGTGGTCAGACGGTGGCCGACTCGCTGACCAAGACGGTGGGCGCCTCGGTGCCGCTGCTGGGTCAGATCCCGCTGGACACCCGGGTCCGCGAGGCCGGCGACGCCGGCACGCCGGTGGTGCTGGCCGACCCGGAGTCACCGGCGGCCCAGGCGCTGGACGCGGTCGCGGACCGGCTCGCCATCCGGCGGGAGTCGCTGGTCGGCAAGCCGCTGGGCCTGCTGGTCAACGCCCGCAAGTAGGGCCTACGTAGCGTCCAGATCGAATCTGCGCGGCGCCGGGGTGGACTTCTCCACCGCGGCGCCGTTGCTCTGTGCCTTCAGGTCGGCGGCGGAAGCCACCTCACCGAGGTCCGATTTCACGCCGTTCAGGTCGCTCTTGACGTCCTCGAACAGGCCCTGCAGCGGCTTGCGGATGGCCTGCTCGTCGTCCTCGCTCAGCAGATGCTTGCGGATGAACGCCTTCGGGTGCAGGTCCTGCAGCTGGATGTCGGTGCCCAGCTCCCGGCTCAGGTCGGTGGTGGCGTTCTGGGCCATCGCCCGCAGGCCGCGCAACATCCGCAGGCCGTCACCGATCACCTTGGGCAGGCGCTCACCGAAGATCAGCAGCGCGAGCATCAGCAGGGCGCCGATCTCCCACCAGTTGAGGTTCTCGAACACGCGCGGACCTCCCTCGTCGCGTACCTGAGCAAGAGTACGCACGCACTCTGTGTCTGCGCCGCCCGCCCATGAGGACGGTTCACTTCGCGTCGGCCGCCAGGGTCACGGAAGCCGTCTGGGTCTTGGTGCCGCGCCGGTATTCCACGGCGACGACCGATTCCGGGGCGTACTTGCGGACCAGCGCGATCAGGTCGGTGCCGTCCTCCAGCAGGTGACCGTTGATCTTGGTGATCACGTCGCCCGACTTCAGCCCGGCCGTGGCCGCCGGACCGGTGGGCTGGACCGAGCGCAGCCGGGCCCCGGACGAGCCCGCGGAGCCGGAGGTGCCACCGGTGGAGACCTCGGCGCCGATCACCGTACGGCGGGCCTTGCCGTGGTCGATGATCTCGCGGGCGACCCGCATGGCCTGGTTGATCGGGATGGCGAAGGCCAGGCCGATGTTGCCGGCCTCGGTGTCGCTGCCGCCGACGGACCGGATCACCGAGTTCATGCCGACCACCCGGCCGGCCGCGTCGACCAGCGGGCCGCCGGAGTTGCCCTGGTTGACCGCCGCGTCGGTCTGGATGGCGGCGTAGTAGCGGACCGTGCCGCCCGGATCGCCGGCCTGGATGGTGCGGTCCAGCGCGCTCACGATGCCGGAGGTGACGGTGTTGACCAGAGCCAGCGGCGAACCGAAAGCGAGGACAGGGTCACCCACCGCAATGGAGTCCGAGTCCCCAAGTGAGACAGCCGTCACACTCTTCTTTGCGACTTTGATCACTGCGATGTCCGATTCGGGGTCCCGCCCGACCACGGTCGCCGACGCGGTGGACCCGTCACTGAAGGACACCGACATGGAGTCGTTCGCGCCCTCGACCACGTGGTCGTTGGTCACCACGTAGCCGTCGGGGGAGATCACGAAGCCCGAGCCGATCGCGCCGGTGACCCGGACGGTGACCACGCTCGGCAGCACCTGCTTGGCCACGCCGGCCAGCGAATCGGGGGCCCGCTGGGCCGCCGAGGGGGCCGCCAGCGGCGTGCCGCCGAGCTGGGTGCCGCCGCCGACGCCGCTGCGGGTGGCGAACACGAAGCCCAGCGTGCCGCCGAGACCACCGGCCAGCAACGCGGTGACCAGGCAGATGAGCAGCACCGGGGTCATCGACCGGCGCGGCGCGTCCGGATTGACGACAGGCTCGGGCTGCGGGCCGGTGCTGACCGGGGCGGTGGGCACGACCACCGCCGACGGGGCGTACGGATCCCGCCACGGATCAGTCAGCGCGTCGGACCACCACGGCGACCCGGCCGACGCTCCAGGCGTGGCGGACGGCGGCGGTTGAGGCTGGCGCCAGTTCCAGCCGTCGGTCACGTCGGTGCCTCCCCTGGTCGGTACCGGAGCGCCGGGCTCCGGCATCCAGGATGACACGGATCGGTGGAGATCATCCGGTCAGTGGGACCCCGGGCCCGGGCCCGCCGCTTTCCGCCGCCGAAGTCCCGGTGCGCGAAGGGTGAGCATCGCTCTACGCTCATACCCGATGTGCACCGGTTCCGGACCGCGCATCCCCTCTCCAGACGGAGGTCGTCATCGTCACCGCAGCCCGATCGTTCGGCGCCCCGACCGCGCAGTCGGTGCAGTTCACCGAGGCCTACGCCGCCGAGGACATCGTCCTGCAGACCGCCCGCAACCTGGCCCACGAGGTCGGCCTGGCGGCCGTCTCCCCCGGCGCCGGGTCCGTGCTGAGCGTGCTCGCCGCGGCGGGCAGCGCCAAGGCGGTCGTCGAGATCGGCACCGGTACGGGCGTGAGCGGCGTCTGGCTGCTCCGCGGCATGCGCGCGGACGGCGTCCTGACCACGATCGACGTGGAGAACGAGCACCAGCGCATCGCCCGGAGGATCTTCCAGGAGGCGGGCTTCGCGGCGTCACGGACCCGGATCATCACCGGCCGCGCGCTGGACGTACTGCCCCGCCTCGCCGACGGCGTCTACGACCTGATCTTCGTGGACGCGGACGCCACCGAGTTCGGCGCCTGCGCCGACGCCGCCCTACGCCTGCTCCGCCGCGGCGGAATCCTGGTGGTCAACGGCGCCCTGGCCGGCGGCCGGATCAGCGACCCCTCAGCCCGCGACGTCGACACGATCACGATCCGCGAAACGGTCAAGGCCGTCCGCGAGTCAGAAGAATGGATCCCGGCCCTGATCCCAGCCGGCGGCGGCCTCCTGACCGCCGTCAAACGCTGATAACGGCCATCCGGGCCCCATTGCCGGCTGGCTGGTTGGGGTAGCCGCGCCCACGTCGGATTGCGCCCGTCGTTGTCCAGGCCACCGAAAATGACCACGG
>NZ_JBEZGQ010000303.1:0-8410 GCF_040650095.1 Actinoplanes sp. NPDC048791
CCTCGGCGATCGCCCGGACCTGCATCGCGAACAGACCCGGGACGACCAGGCCCAGCCGCACGCCGCGCAGGCCGAGCATCGGGTTGGCCTCGTGCATCCGGCGCACGGCCGCCAGCAGTACGGCGTCGTGGCCCGGATCCTGGTCCAGCGCCTCGGCGCGGGCGACGTGGGCGGTCAGGTCCTCCAGCGCCGGCAGGAACTCGTGCAGCGGCGGGTCGATGAGCCGTACGGTGACCGGCAGCCCGTCCATCGCCTCGAACAGCTCGACGAAGTCCGCCCGTTGCAGCGGCAGCAGAGCAGCCAGGGCCGCGTCCCGCTCGGTGTTGTCGTCGGCCAGGATCAGCCGCTCCACCAGCTCACGCCGCTCGCCGAGGAACATGTGCTCGGTGCGGCACAGCCCGACGCCGCCGGCTCCGAACCGGCGGGCCCGGGCGGCGTCCGGCCCGGTGTCGGCGTTGGCGTGCACGCCGAGCCGCCGGACGTGGTCGGCGTGTGTCATCAACCGCTGCACCGCCGCCAGCAGCGGGTCGTTCGCCGGCGAGAGCTCACCCTCGAAGTAGCGGACGACGGGGGAGGGGTGCACCGGCACGGCACCCGGATAGACCCGGCCGGTGGTGCCGTCCAGCGACAGCACATCGCCGGCGTGCAGGACCGTGCCGTTCACAGTGACCGTCTCCGTGGCCAGGTCGATGCGCAGCTCGTCGGCACCGCAGACGCAGGTTTTGCCCATGCCGCGGGCCACCACGGCAGCGTGCGAGGTCTTGCCGCCCCGGCTGGTCAGGATGCCCTGGGCGGCGATCATCCCGGGCAGGTCGTCGGGGTTGGTCTCCGGCCGCACCAGGATCACCGCGTGGTCCGCGGCGGCCGCGTGAGCGGAGTCGAAGACGATCGCGCCCACAGCGGCGCCGGGTGAGGCCGGAACGCCCGTGGTCAGCGGCGCCGGGGCGGCGGAGATGTCGAAGCTGGGGAACATCAGCTGCGCCAGCTGCTCCCCGGAGACCCGCTGGAGAGCCTCGTCGAGCGTGATCGTGCCCTCGTCGACCAGCTGCGCGGCGATGACGAAGGCGGCCGCGGCCGTGCGCTTGCCCACGCGGGTCTGCAGCATCCACAGCTTGCCGCGCTCGATGGTGAACTCGATGTCGCACAGGTCGCGGTAGCGCTGCTCGAGCCGCTCCATGACCGACAACAACTTGCGGTAGCTCTGCTGATCCAGCTTCGCGAGCTCGTGCAGCCCCACGGTGTTACGGATCCCGGCGACCACGTCCTCGCCCTGGGCGTTGGACAGGTAGTCGCCGTAGGCGCCGCGCCGGCCGGTGGCCGGGTCCCGGGTGAAGGCGACGCCCGTACCCGAGTCCGGCCCCCGGTTGCCGAACACCATCGCCATCACGGTGACCGCGGTGCCGAGATCCTGCGGGATGCGCTCCTGCCGGCGGTACAGCACGGCCCGTTCGGCGTTCCAGGACCGGAAGACCGACGTGATCGCCAGCAACAGCTGCTCGTGCGGCGCCTGCGGGAAGTCCCGGCCGGTGTGGGTCAGGAAGACCTTCTTGTACGCCTCCACGAGGTCCTGCAACTGCGCGACCGGGAGCTCGGCGTCGGACGGGGCGCCGGCACCGGCCCGGACGGCGGCCAGCGCGGACTCGAAGTCCGCACCGGGCACGCCGAACACGGTCCGGCCGAACATCTGGATGAGCCGGCGGTACGAATCCCAGGCGAACCGCTCGTCGCCGCTCTGTGCCGCCAGTCCCCGCACGCTGGAGTCGGTCAGACCGATGTCCAGGATCGTCTCCATCATGCCCGGCATCGAGAACTTGCCGCCTGAACGGACCGACAGCAGCAGCGGCTCCTGCGGGTCCCCGAGGCTCTTACCCATCCGCATCTCGACGAGCAGCAGATGTTCCTGCACCTCGGCGAAGAGCCCGGCCGGGACCGCGCCGGTCCGCAGGTAGGCACGGCAGGCCTCGGTGGTGATCGTGAAGCCGGGCGGCACCGGCAACCCCATCCGGGTCATCTCGGCGAGGTTGGCGCCCTTGCCGCCGAGCAGATCCTTCAGGTCCTTGTTGCCGTCCGTGAAGTCGTAGACGTACCTGGCCATCCGGCTCACCCTCATCCGTTCGTGCGTTCGTCCTCTCCTCCTGGTGGTACCGCGCGCGACGTCCCGGGCAGTAGGGCCGGAGGGCCCGCCGGGTCAGGGCTTCGCGAGCCACCTCAGCATCGCCTGGTTTGTTTCCTCCGGCTGTTCCTGCTGGATCCAATGACCGCAGTCCAGACTGACCACGTCCACATCAGGCACGAAGTCCGGCAGTCTTTCGAACCGCTGGATCGCATCCCGCTCGCCGTAGATCATGAGGGCCGGCTGGTGGATGATCGGGTCCACGTCCGCCAGCAGGCGCCAGTTACGGTCGAGGTTCCGGTACCAGTTGATGCTGCCCGTGAACCCTGAGCTCTCGAAGGCGGAGACGAAAACGGCCAGTTCGCTGTCGCTCATCAAGGGCTCGCCCAGGGGTGCTTCCGCGTTGGCGAGATTGACCATCACCATTCCCGGCTCCGGTACGGTGAGCGGCACGTTCTTGCGGTACATGTTGCGCAGGAACCGGAACGTGTTCTCGTCCAGCACGGCGTCGGCAACGCCCGGCTGCCGATTGAAGTGGACGAAGTAGAAGTCGCCGCCGAGAAATTCCTCCATGACCTCGATCCAGGGCCGTTCTCCGCGCTCCTGGTAGGGCAGGCTCAGGTTGATCACCTTGTTCACCCGGTGCGGATGCAGCAAGGTCAGGCCCCAGACGACCATGGCCCCCCAGTCGTGACCGACGAAGGTGGCGTCCTCGTACCCGTAGTGGTCGAGAAGTGCGACGAGGTCACCTGACAGGTGCTCGATGTCGTAGGCGGTCACGTCGGCCGGCCGGGACGAATTCCCGTAACCCCGCTGGTTCGGGACGATGACGTGGTAACCGGCTGCGGCCAGGGCGGGCATCTGGTGGCGCCAGGAGAAGGCATGCTCCGGCCAGCCGTGACAGAGAACGATGGGCCGTCCCGCATTGTGCTGTCCGGCTTCGAAGACTTCGAGTTCCACTCCGTTGACCGGAATGAGGGTGGGCTCAGGAAAATCGATCGGGTTCTTCGGTGAGGTCATGGTGTCATCCTGCCGAGGAGAACCGGTCACCTCATGACCGGTTTTCGTGGAAGTGTGGCCGGATGCGAGCCGACCGGCTGATGGCCATCCTCTTCCTGCTGCAACAGCGCGAGCAGGTGACAGCAGCCGAGGTCGCCCGGGAGCTGGAGATCTCCGAGCGCACCGCCCGCCGCGACCTCGACGCCCTGGCCATGGCCGGGGTGCCCGTGTACTCCATGCAGGGCCGGGGCGGCGGCTGGCGACTCGTCGGCGGTGCCCGCACCGACCTGTCCGGGCTGACCGCGGGTGAGGCCCGCGCCCTGTTCCTGGTGGCCGGCCCGGCCTCGGCGGCGACGCCGGCCGTGAACGCAGCGCTGCGCAAGCTGGTCCGGGCCCTCCCGGAGCCCTTCCGGGTGCAGGCCGAGGCGGCAGCGTCGTCGCTGGTCCTGGACCCGCAACGATGGGGGTCGAGCCCGGTCGAGTTCCGGCACCCGCCCTTCCTCGACGAACTGCAGGACGCGGTGATCCGCGGTGTCCAGGTGCGGCTCGGCTACGTCGACGGCCAGGGCGCCGAGACCACAAGAACCGTCCACCCACTGGGCATCGTCGCCAAAGGCCCGGCGTGGTACCTCGTCGCCACCACCGAGGCCGGCCGGCGGACCTTCCGGATCGACCGCGTGTCGTCCGCCGACCCGACCGGCGATCCCGTGCACCGACCGGCGGACTTCGACCTGGCCCGCAGCTGGCGCGAGATCGCCGACGAGGTCGACCGCCGGCGGACGCCCGTCGAGCTCCAGGCGCTGTGCGCGCCCGACTGGATGGGCCGGCTCCGGATGATGCTCGGCGGGCGGCTCGAGGTGGGCGGTTCCACCCCCGACGGCCGGGTCGAGGTCGTGATCCGCGGCTACAACGAGTACGCCCTCGCCGGCGAACTGGCCGGGCTGATCGAATGGCTCGAGGTGACCGGTCCTCCGGGGGTGCGGGACCACCTGGCCTCGATCGGCAAGGCGCTCGCCGAGCGATACGGCTGAGGCAAGAGCCCCCACCTGGATGGGATCGAGCCGGGCGAGGCGGGCTGCGTCCCGGCCCGGCGGGAGCCTGAACAGCCGACGGCCGCCGCGTCGGCCGGCTCGGCCAGCAGCGGCCGGCCCAGCGGGTGTCGCACCTGCTGCCGTCCAGCCCGGCCAGGTACTGATCTGACGACGCTTGACTGCGCCGTGCACGGAGCGGCAAGGTCGCCGTGGTGATCGTCGATTTCGTGGTCCCAGACGTCGATTCGGTGCTGGGCCGGAGTTGGGCCAGGTCCCTTGAGGGGGACGCGCACTCCATCGAGGAAGGAGTGCTCCGGTACAAATTGTTCTACTCGCAGGTCGAGTTCTCCATCGACGGCGTGAGGTTCCTGTCGAAAACCAGTTTCGTCCCGCTGGTCGACCTTGCCATCGGGATGTCGCGCATTGTCGGCAACTTGGCTCGGGAGTCCGACGGCGTCCTCGACTTCACGGAGCACGACGAACTCATATGGTTCGTCGTCGATGGCGAGAACGTGGAAGTCGTTTCGTCGAAGAATCCGGCCGCTGCCGCCACCGCGAGAACGGCGGACCTGATGGACGCTTTGGCATCCTTTGCGGCGCGGGCCCACGATGCGGTGGTCACCTTCCATCCGGCGATGTCGGAGAACGCAACGGTGGCTCGTCTGCGTCACGCGGACTAGTGCGGCAGCAGGCGTGTCCCCCGGCCCAGGTGTGGCCGGAGTTGGTGAGGGGCGCGGCCCGCCCGGGCCGCAGCACCCCTCCTCAGGGGCCTTTCGACCCTGCCTCGCCGATCGCCGCGACGGGAGGCTGAGGGGGACGACAAGCCTGGAGGCAAGGATGAGCTACCGCATCGCCATCAACGGATTCGGTCGGATCGGCCGCAATTATCTGCGGGCCCTGCTGGACAAGGACCTGTCGAACGCCGGCTTCCAGGTGGTCGCGATCAACGACCTGTACGACACCGGCACCCTGGCCCACCTGCTGGAGTACGACTCCACGTTCGGCCGCCTCGGTGACGGCGTCAGCTACACCGATGACGCCCTGAACGTCGGCTGGCACACCATCCCGGTCTTCTCGGAGCGCTCACCCGACCAGCTGCCGTGGGCCGAGCTCGGGGTCGACCTGGTCATCGAGGCGACCGGCAAGCTGCGGACCCGGGACGACGCCGCGCTGCACCTCAAGGCCGGGGCGTCGCGGGTGCTGATCTCCGCGCCCGGCAAGGGCGTCGATGCGACCCTGGTGCCCGGCGTCAACGCGGACACGTACGACCCGGTGCGGCATCAGATCGTCTCCGGGGCTTCCTGCACGACCAACTGCGTCGCGCCGCTGGTGAAGGTTTTGCACGAGGCGTTCGGTATCGAGCGGGGCCTCCTGACGACCGTGCACGCGTACACCAATGACCAGAACGTCCTGGACGCGCCGCACAAGGATCCTCGCCGGGCCCGGGCCGCGGGGGTGAACATCATTCCGACCAGCACCGGGGCCGCGAAGGCGGTGGGCCTGGTGCTGCCGGAGCTGGCGGGCCGGCTCGACGGCGTCGCGCTGCGCGTCCCGGTCGTCGACGGCTCGATCAGCGATCTGACGCTCGAACTCGGCACCGACGTGACGGTCGAGCAGGTCAACGAGGCCGTCGAACGGTCAGCGGCGGCCGGCGGGCCGATGCACGGCATCATCCGCTACACCGAGGCGCCGCTCGTCTCCACGGACATCGTCGGGGATCCGGCCTCCTGCGTCTTCGACGCCGGGCTCACCCAGGCGCGGGGCCGGCTGGTCAAGGTCTTCGGCTGGTACGACAACGAGTGGGGCTACACCAACCGGCTCGTCGACCTGACCAAGCTGCTGGCCGGGCGGAGGTAGGACGGTGCGCGCGAAGGACATCATGACCAGCCCGGTCCACGTGGTCTGGCAGAACGCACCGATCGAGAGCGCCGCGGAGCTGATGACCGCCAGGGCGGTCACCGCCCTGCCGGTGGTCGACGCGCAGGGGTTCCTGGTCGGCATGGTCAGCGAGGGCGACCTGCTGTGGCACCGGGTGCCCGTCGATCCGACCGCGCACCTGCGCCGGGACCTGGACGTGGCGCCGCAGCCCCGGCCCGGCACGGTCGTGGAGGTGATGGCCCGGAACCCGTTCACGGCCACGCCGGACCTCGACGTGGCCGAGGTGGCCGAGGTGATGCTGCGGCGCGACGTGCGCAGCATGCCGGTCGTCAAGGGCCGCGAGGTCGTCGGCATCATCAGCCGCCGCGACATCCTGCGCACGATGGTACGCAGCGACGACGTCATCGCCGCGGACGTGCAGCACCGGCTCGACGAGTACGCCGACGGCGCTCGCCTGTGGACGGTGACAGTCGGCGGCGGCATCGCCACCGTCGCCGGCGAGTTCGTCAACGACACCCAGCGTGCCGTCGTGACCGTGCTCGCCCGCACCGTGCCCGGGGTGAGCGCCGTGACCGTCGAGGAGACGGAAAGCTCAGGAGGCCGGCGATGAACGACATCGGCACCCAGGCAACCGAACGAACGCAGCACGACTCGACCGGCCCCGACCTCACCGCCTGCGTCCGTGCGGCGACGGCCGCGCCCTCGCTGCACAACAGCCAGCCGTGGCGCTTCCGCATCGGAGCGCACGGGGTCGACGTCCACGCCGATCCCCGGCGGCAGCTCGACGTCCTCGACCCGGCCGGCCGCGAGCTGCTGATCAGCGTCGGCGCCGCCGTGTTCACCCTGCGGCTCGCCATCCGCGGCGCCGGATACCTCAGCCACACCACGCTCTTCCCGGACGACACGGATCCGGACCTCGTCGCCCGGGTCAGCGTGGGGCAGCCGATGGCACCGACGCCGGCCGCCGAGGCCCTGGTCGCCGCCATCCCGCACCGGCACACGAACCGGTGGCCGTTCGCCCGGTCCGTCGTGCCGGCCGACGCGGTCGAGCGGCTGGCCGACGCCGCCCGCCGGGAGGGCGCCACGCTCACCGTCGCGAACGCGGTCAGTCGCAACGCGATTCTGAGCCTGTCCCAGGAGGCCGACCGGGCGCTGCGGGCCCAGGGCCGCTACCGCGCCGAACTCGCGCGGTGGACCAGCCCGCAGCGGGGCCGCCGGGACGGCGTGCCGTCGACGGCGATCGGCCCGTGGGACGCCCTGGAGATCCTGCCGATCCGCGACTTCGGGCTCCTGCAACCGCACCGGGACCGGGCCGCCGCCCCGTTCGAGCCGTACCCGACCATCATGGTCCTGGCGGTCGACGGCGACACCCGGCGGCACTGGGTGCACGCCGGCCAGGCCCTGCAGCGGGTGCTGCTCACCGCGACCTGGCTCAACCTGGCCACCACGCCGATCAGCCAGCCGGTGGAGATCCCGGCGATCCGCCGGCTGCTGACGGACTCCCGTACGGGTTCCTGGGCTCAGATGGTCCTGCGCGTCGGCTACGGCCGCCCGGCAGCGGCCACCCCGCGGCGTCCGCTCACGGAGGTCCTGCTGCCGGACGACGGTGGTGCTACCGGTCGCTGATCCGGACGACGTCGGCGGCCTTGCGGCGCGGAGCGGGCGGCAGGTCCGGCGCGGCATCGTTGTAGCCGAGCCGGACCGTCAGATACGGCTCGCCCACGCCGCTCAACAGGCCCTTCAGCAGGTGGCGCGGCCACTGGACCTCGATGGTGTCGCTCATCGGAGCCGTGGCCAGCCCGTCCGCGGTCGCGGCCAGGAGCAGCGCGGACAGCGCCTCACCACCGCGCAGCAGCGCCCCGGGCTCGTCGGTGAGCCCGAACAGCACCACGTACGACGCCCCGAGGTCGAAGTCGGCGCCGGGGCTCAGCCCGGCGTCGGTGCCGGGGGCGTAGTCGCGGACCGGGACCCGGCGCGGTGCCCGCTGCACCGCCGTCGCCGCCGGTACGCCGTCGCCGCTGTCCGCCGGCCGGTTGGTCCAGTGTTCGAGCTCTGCCCGGTAGGCCGGATCGTTGCTCTCGGCGTCGGCCGCCCGGGCGGTGGAGGTGGCCAGCATCGGCATCTGGTCACGGCGTACGACGTGCAGGTAGGCCCCTTCGGCCTCCACCGCCTGCCGCAGCCCGAGCAGCAGCTCCTCCGGCACGGTCCGGTCACTGAACGCCCGCCGGTCCGTACGCCGCAGCGTGATCGCTCCCGCCATCCGCTCCGCCTGCCGGTCGGCGTCTGAGGTCCCGGCGATGGTGAGGCGCGCGAGGACGTCGGAGGCGTCTCCCTGCGGCAGGCGGTCGACGTGCACGTCCCATCCGGCGGCCCGCAGGGCGACCCGGGC
>NZ_JBEZGQ010000304.1:0-8387 GCF_040650095.1 Actinoplanes sp. NPDC048791
TGGCCAGTTCCTCGATCACGACGGTCTCGCGGACCCGGACCACTTCGAGCGGGGCGTCGAGGTCCCGGGCGAGCGCCGCGGCCGCGTCGACGATCGCGTCCGCGTCGGCGGTGGCCCCGACGGCGACGACGACCGGCCGGGCGTCCGCGGGGGCCACGGCACCGACCGGCACGAACGGCACGACTGCCTCGCTGTCCCCCGACTCGGCCGCGGTGACCAGCTTGTGGCCGGTGGCGAGCACGACGATGGCCAGCAGGAACGCCACGCCGCCCAGGTAGAACGGGACGCTGAGGTCGAAGCGGTCGGCCAGCTTGCCGGCCACGAACGGGGCCAGGCCGCCGCCGATGAAGCGCACGAAGCCGTACGCGGAGGAGGCCACCGACCGCTCGACCGGCGCGACCAGCATGACCGCCTGGGTGGTCAGCGTGTTGTTGATGCCGATGAAAGCGCCGCTCACGATGACGGCGACGATGACGGTCCGCGGGGTCGAGACGCCGGCCGCGATGACCGCCATGACGATGGCCAGCGCGGCCATGTTGGCGTAGAGCACCTTCGCGGTGCCGAAGCGGGCCTGCAGCCGCGGGGCGAAGAAGACACTGAAGGCGGCGACCAGCAGGCCCCAGCCGGTGAAGACCAGGCCGAGCTGGTGCGCGTCCAGCTCCATCGGGTACGGCGCGTAGCCCAGCATGGTGAAGAAGCCCCAGTTGTAGAGCAGCGCCATGATGCCCATGGTCAGCAGCCCACGGTGGCGCAACGCCTTGAGCGGCGCGGCCAGTGACGTGGGCTGAGCCGGCCGGGGCAGCGAGGGCACGAAGGCGATCGTGGCGATCATCGCGATGGCCATCAGCACCGCGACCCCGAAGAACGGGCCACGCCAGCTGATGCTGCCCAGCTCGCCGCCGAGCAGTGGGCCGACGGCGATGCCGAGCCCGAGGGCGGTCTCGTAGAGGATGATCGCGCCCGCGAAGCCGCTGGTGGCTGAGGCGACGATGACGGCCAGGCTGGTCGCGATGAACAGCGCGTTGCCCAGCCCCCAGCCGGCCCGGAAGCCGACGATCTGGCCGACGGTGTCGGAGGTGCCGGCCAGCGCGGCGAAGACGACGATGATGCCCAGCCCGACGACCAGCGTGAGCTTGGGTCCGATCCGGCTGGCCACGGCGCCGACCACGAGCATCGCCACCGCGGTCACCACCAGGTAGCTGGTGAACAGCAGCGACACCTGGCTCGGCGTGGCGTGCAGGTCGTTCGCGAGGGCCGGCAGGATCGGGTCGACGAGCCCGATGCCCATGAACGAGATGACACAGGCGAAGGCCACCGCCCAGACGGCGCGGGGCTGCTTGAAGGGGTTGGTCGCGGGTCGGTGCGGTGCGGTCATGGGGTGGGCTCCTGGAAGTCGGGGGTACGGACCTCGATGAGCCGGGTCAGCGCCGGCAGGGCGTGCTCGATGGCCGCCCGGTCGTCGGGGTCGAGCTGGTCCAGCAACCGGCTCAGCGCCTCGGCCCGCTGGGCGTGCCGCAGGGCGACCAGCTCGCGGCCGGCGGCGGTCACCTCCACCAGCACGGCACGGCGGTCGCCGGTGCCGGCCGTACGGGTGACCCAGCCGTCGCGTTCCAGCCGCCCGACGAGCTGGGTCATGCCGGGCTGCGACAGGCGTTCCTGGCCGGCGAGGTCGGTCAGCCGCTGGGGTCCCTGCCGGACGAGCCGGCCGAGCAGCATCAGCGCCGACATGCTGAGGTCGCCGGCGGTGGCGAGCTGCCGGACCAGCCGGGTCAGCTGCTCCAGCGCCGTGGCGAGTTCTCCGCCGATTTGCATAGCTGCATTATGCATCTATACACCCGGGGAGAGCCAGTAAGCCACCTCACACCGACCTGATCCCACGCGTCCCGAGCCGGTCACTCGGGCCCGAAAGAGAACACAAAATAACGGACTTATACGGCGTCGTGCCCTCGGTTCACTTAACGGACAACCCTTCCTCAGCCAAAGGCTACGAACCGGCGCAGACCTGTTCACCCTGCGTTCACTTATGCCCGGGGAGCCGGTCACCTCGCGCTCTTAGCTTTCCGGGTGTGCCGATGAGAGTTCGGCCGGCCGGGACTACGGAGCCCGGAGTTGTTATTCATTCGAAGGGAAACCCGTTGAAGCTCCAGCGGTTCTACGTTGCCGGCATTGCCTTGACCGCCTCGGTCGCGCTCGCGGCATGCGGCTCTGACAACACCGACTCGCCTGCCGCCGGCGGTGCCTCGGCCGCCTCCGCGAACTGCGCGGCCGGCGACCTGACGGCCCAGGGTTCTTCGGCGCAGAAGAACGCCATGGACGAGTGGATCAAGGCCTACCAGGGCCAGTGCTCGGGCGCCAAGATCGGCTACGAGGGCACCGGCTCCGGCGCGGGCATCCAGGCGTTCATCGCCGGCACGGCCGACTTCGCCGGCTCCGACTCCGCCCTCAAGCCCGAGGAGCAGCCGCAGGCCGACGCCAAGTGCCCCGGCGGCCAGGCCCTCAACCTCCCGATGGTGATCGGCCCGATCGCCGTCGTCTACAACCTCGACGGCGTCGAGAACCTCCAGTTCTCGCCGGCCACCCTGGCCAAGATCTTCGCCGGCAAGGTCACCAAGTGGGACGACCCGGCGATCAAGGCGGAGAACGCCGACGCCAAGCTCCCGTCGACGGCGATCCAGGCCGTGCACCGCTCCGACGAGTCGGGCACCACCGACAACTTCACCAAGTACCTGAGCAAGACCGCCGAGGCCGACTGGACCTTCAGCAACGCCAAGGCCTGGAAGGCCCCGGGCGGCGTCGGTGCGGCCAAGTCGGACGGCGTGGCGACCGCAGTGAAGAGCACGGTCGGCGCGATCTCCTACGTCGAGCTCTCCTTCGCGGAGAACAGCGACCTGAAGAAGGCCAAGATCAAGAACGGTGCGGGTGAGTTCGTCGAGCTGACCGGCGAGAGCGCCGGTAAGACCATCGCCGGCGCCAAGGTCAAGGGCACCGGCAACGACCTGGCCCTCGACATCGACTACGCCACCACCGAGGCCGGCGCGTACCCGATCGTCCTGGTCACGTATGAGATCGCCTGCAGCAAGGGCAGCCCCAAGGCCGCGGCCATCAAGGGTTTCCTGAGCTACACCGCCAGCACCGGTGGCCAGTCCGCGCTCGCCGAGCTCGGCTACGCCCCGCTGCCGGAGGCAGTCCGCAGCAAGGTCGAGACCTCGGTCGCGGCCATCTCCTGATCCCCGTCCAACCACCCCGCCGCCGCCCTTGACCGGGCTGAAGGCAGCGCTATCCCACCCCCACTAGACGACAGCGAGCGAGCGAATGGGTGACTATCCCTCCCGCTCGGCGAGCACCGAAGCCGGCGGATCGAGCGTGACAGCACGTCACGCCCGATCCGCCGGCGGCGGCCTATCGCCGATCCCTCCCGATGATCTCGACGGCAGCCGCCCGCCGCTCGGTGGTGGGGGCGCCCTGCCCAGGAAAGCCCGGTTCTCGATGGAGACCGGCTTCCGGGCCCTCAGCACGTCCGCCGGCGCGATGGTGCTGGTCATCATCGTCGCCATCGCGATCTTCCTGATCTCGAAGGCTGTGCCCGCCCTGCAGGCCAACACCGAGAACTTCCTGACCTACAAGGCCTGGTTCCCCAACGACGCCGAGCCCAAGTTCGGCATCGCGGCGCTGGCCTTCGGCACGGTCCTGACCTCGATCATCGCGCTGATCGTCGCGGTGCCCATCGCCCTGGGCATCGCCCTGTTCCTCTCGCACTACGCGCCCAAGCGGCTGGCCAACCCGCTCGGCTTCATCATCGACCTGCTCGCCGCGGTGCCCAGCGTCGTCTTCGGCCTCTGGGGCCGGGACGTGTTCCGGGTGCCGGTGCAGGACTTCTCGGTCTGGCTGAACAAGTACTTCAGCTGGCTGCCGATCTTCGGCGGCGACGGCCCGTTCGGCCGGTCGATCCTGCTGGGCAGCCTGGTGCTGGCCATCATGGTGCTGCCGATCGTGACCTCGCTGTCGCGCGAGGTCTTCCAGCAGACCCCGCTGATGAACGAGGAGGCGGCGCTGGCCCTGGGCGCCACCAAGTGGGAGATGATCCGCACGGCGGTGGTGCCCTACGGCAAGCCCGGCGTCATCGCCGCGGTCATGCTGGGCCTGGGCCGCGCGCTCGGCGAGACCATCGCCCTCGCCCTGACGCTGGGCATCGTCTTCAACATCTCGTTCAACCTGATCGAGAGCGGCGGCAACAGCATCGCCGCCAACATCGCCAACACGTTCGGCGAGGCCAACGCCACCGGCCGCGGTGCGCTCATCGCCTCCGGCCTGGTGCTCTTCGCCATCACCCTGGTCGTCAACATGGCCGCGCGGGCGATCATCTACCGCCGCCGCGAGTTCCGGGACAGTGCCGCATGAGCGAGCTTGCGAGCGAATCATCAACTCGGCGCCCGACGAATGTCATCACCGGAGCGCCAGCGGAGGGGATGGCATGAGCCTGCTTGAGAGAGAAGTACCCGGCGTTGTCATGACGCCGGACAACATCCGGTCGAAGAAGCTGCCGCTGGTGATCGACCTGGGCATCGCCGTCGTCGCGCTGCTCGTGTCCGCGGCGGTCGTGCTCGGCCTCGGCCTGGGCAACTGGGTCCTCGTCATCGTGGTCGGCATCGTCTTCTACCTGACCGGGCTCTTCGCCGCGGCGACCCGCGTCGAGGGGCGCCGCTCGGCCCGCAACCGGCTCTGGAAGACGCTGATCTACGCGGCCTGCATCCTGGCGATCCTGCCGCTGGCCTCGGTGGTGTGGACGCTGGTCTCCAAGGGCGCGGCCCGCCTGGACGGCGACTTCTTCGGCAGCTCGATGAACAACATCGGCGCCCGGGACCCGAACGGCGGCGCGTACCACGCCATCATCGGCACCCTGGAGCAGGTCGGCATCGCCACCCTGATGGCCGTCCCGCTGGGCGTGCTGGGCGCGATCTACCTGGTCGAGTACGGCCGCGGCAAGTTCGCCCTGACCGTGCGCTTCTTCGTCGACGTCATGACCGGCATCCCGTCGATCGTGGCCGGCCTGTTCATCCTGGCGTTCTGGGTGCTGATCGTCAGCCCCTGGTTCAACAACGGCACGCCGCGCTTCTCCGGCTTCGCCGCCTCACTGGCGCTGACCGTGCTGATGTTGCCGACGATCGTGCGGTCCACCGAGGAGATGCTGCGGCTGGTGCCCGGGCCGCTGCGCGAGGGCGCGTACGCGCTGGGCGTGCCGCAGTGGAAGACGATCGTCAAGGTCGTCCTGCCCACCGCGCTGCCCGGCATCGTCACCGGCGTCATGCTCGCCGTGGCCCGCGCCGCCGGCGAGACCGCCCCGGTGCTGCTGGTGGCCGGTGGCGCCGCCGCGATCAACTTCGACCCGTTCGCCGGCAACCAGTCGTCGCTGGCGCTGTACGTGTACCAGCAGGCCGGCGACGCCTCCCGGTACGCCCCGGACCGCGCCTGGACGGCGGCACTGACGCTGGTCGCCCTGGTCCTCATCCTGACGATCGCGGCGAAGCTGCTCGCCCGCCGCAACCGGCTGACCTGACAAAGAGGTGTCCCCCATGGCCAAGCGCATCGAGGCGAGCAACGTCTCGTCCTACTACGGCTCGTTCAAGGCGATCGACAACATCTCCATGACCGTGGAGCCGAAGACGATCACCGCCCTGATCGGCCCGTCCGGTTGCGGCAAGTCGACGTTCCTGCGGTCCATCAACCGCATGCACGAGGTGCTGCCGAACGCCCGCATCGAGGGCCGGCTCACCATCGACGACCAGAACATCTACGACGCCGACGTCGACGTGACCGCCGTACGCCGGATGATCGGCATGGTGTTCCAGCGCCCCAACCCGTTCCCCACGATGTCGATCTACGAGAACGTGGTCGCCGGCCTGAAGCTCAACGGCGTCAAGAAGAAGTCCCTGCTGGACGAGGCGGCCGAGAAGTCGCTGCGGTCGGCCAACCTCTGGGACGAGGTCAAGGACCGGCTGGCCCGCCCGGGTGCCGGCCTCTCCGGCGGTCAGCAGCAGCGGCTCTGCATCGCCCGCACCATCGCGGTGCAGCCGCAGGTCGTGCTGATGGACGAGCCCTGCTCGGCCCTCGACCCGATCTCGACGCTGGCCATCGAGGACCTGATGTTCAAGCTCAAGGACCAGTTCACGATCATCATCGTCACGCACAACATGCAGCAGGCGGCCCGGGTCAGCGACAAGACCGGCTTCTTCTCGATCGAGAAGACCGGCGACCCCGGCCGGCTCATCGAGTACGACGACACCCAGAAGATCTTCAGCAACCCGACCGAGAAGAAGACCGAGGACTACATCACCGGCCGCTTCGGCTGATCACATGTGCAGCACGCCGCCGTCTTCCGTCAGCTCCACCCGGGGCATCACGGGGGCGGCGGCGTCGTGCTCCCCTTCCGCTCGCAGCACATCATCAATACTTCGGTACGCGGACAGATCGTTCAGCATCACCCGCGTAGGTGGCAGCATGGCCAGGCCGTTGGCGGCCGCCGGGCTGATCCACATGGTCCGGTCAGCCTCACCGGAGACGTCCCGCGCCGTCTGGGCCGGCGGCAGGGCCGCCACGAAGAACCACGTGTCGAAGCGCTTCGGCTCGAACTCCGGGGTGATCCACCGGGCCCACGGGACCAGTAGATCGTCGCGCAGCCGCAGCTGCCGCCGGTCGAGCAGCTCGGTCATGGTCAGCTCCCGCCGGTGCACAGCGACCCGGTCGGCCTCCCAGTCGGCGCCACTGACGTCGCCCACCAGCTCATCACCGGCCGGGCCCGCGAGCAGGACTCCCGCCTCCTCGAAGAGTTCACGCGCCGCCGCGCCCACCACGGCCTTCGCCTCCGGCTCGGGGACGCCCAGGCGCTCCGGCCAGTCGCTCCGGATCGTCCGCGGGAGGTCGTTACGGTCGACGCCGCCGCCCGGGAAGGCGTGAACGCCACCGAAGACCATCGTCGACGCGCGCCTGAGCACGTACACGTCGAAGGCCTCCGCGGCCGGGCGCAGCAGCACGACGGTGGCCGCCGGGCGGGCCGGGGCCGGCGGGCCGGCGAAGTCGCGGGCCCGCTGCAGCATGGCCGCCGGCAGCGGCATCGATTGGCTCACCCACCGATCTTCTCACCGGGGCGGGTACGGAGGATACGGTGGCGATCATGACCGAGAAGAACGTCCGCTGGGGGATCCTGGGCACCGGCGGCATCGCCAGCACCTTCGCGTCCGACCTGCCACTCGTGCCCGGTGCCGAGCTGGCCGCCGTCGGGTCCCGTACCGGTGCGGCCGCGACCGCCTTCGCCGAGCGGCACGGCTTCGCCCGCGCCCACGGATCCTGGGCCGGCCTGGCCGCCGACCCCGACGTCGACGTGATCTACGTGGCGACCCCGCACGCGTTCCACCTCGACGCGGCGCTGGCCTGTCTCGCGGGCGGTAAGGCGGTGCTGTGCGAGAAGCCGATGACCCTGGACCACGCGTCGTCGGCGCGGCTGGTGCGGGAGGCCGGCAGCCGGGGCCTGTTCCTGATGGAGGCCATGTGGATGCGCTGCAACCCGGCCGTCCGGCGGATCGTCGAGCTGGTCACCGAGGGCGCCATCGGCGAGGTCACGGCCGTGCACGCGGACTTCGGGCTGCAGGGGCCGTTCGAGGCGACGCACCGGCTGCGGGACCCCGCGCTGGGCGGCGGCGCCCTGCTCGACCTGGGCGTCTACCCGCTCAACCTGGCCCACCTGATCCTGGGCGCGCCCGCGACCGTGCACAGCTGGGCGCGACTGACGGCCGAGGGCGTGGACGACAACACCGGCATGCTGCTGGGCTACGACTCGGGCGCGGTCGCGGCGCTGACGTGCAGCCTGGTCGGCGAGACCCGCAACGCCGCCTCGATCACCGGCACGCTCGGCCGGATCGACCTGCCGCAGGGCTTCTTCGTGCCCCGCTCGTTCCGGCTGCACCGGGTGGGCGCGGAGCCGGAGGAGATCAGCTACCCGTTCGAGGGCAGCGGCTACCAGTACGAGGCGGCCGAGGTGCAACGCTGCCTGGCCGAGGGGCTGCTGGAGAGCCCGCTGATGCCGCACCGGACAACCCTGGAGATCATGACCCTGATGGACGGCATCCGGGCCCAGCTCGGCGTCGTCTACCCGGTCACCGGCTGAGCCGCGCCTCGGCGCCGAGCCGGGCCAGCTTGCCGGGGTTGCGCACGGCGTAGATGCCGGTGATCCGCCCGCCGTCGAGCACGAAGCTCACCGCTGTGTCGAGCTCGCCGCCGAGGTCGAGACGCATCGCCGGCGCGCCGTTGAGCCACATCGGCAGCACGGTGTAGCCCCGGTCCGCTCGATCTCCACCGATCGCAGGCTTTCAGCTGTCATGCCGAGCGACGCTACC
>NZ_JBEZGQ010000305.1:0-8373 GCF_040650095.1 Actinoplanes sp. NPDC048791
CTCCCGGCCGCCGAGCGGGCCGAGCTGCGGAAGTTCGCCGAGGATCAGCTCAGCTGCGTGCGCCGGATCGGTTCGGACGGGCGGATCACCGAGCTGCCGAACGGCCGGCCGGCGCTCACGGTGAACGGCCCCGACAAGGTCATCGCGGCCTGCGAGACGAGCCTGCCCGCGTTGACCAGGGCCGAGGCCAAGCCGCTGGGCAAGCTGGGCGCGCTGGTCACCCGCTGCGCCGGCCCGCCGCCGGGTTACGAGCTCGGCGTGTGGCCGGACTTCTCGACGTACGTGGAGAAGGTCGACCCCGCCGACCGTCCGGGCCCCGAGACCGCGCCCGCGCTCAGCCCGCGGGAGCTGTTCGACGTCGGCAACAAACGGGCCACCGCCCGCGTCCGCGGCTGCGTCGAGAAGTCGCGGCGGGCCATGCTGCAGCCGTACGTCGCCCCGCCCGCCCTGCTGTTCGTCACCGACCCGGACACCGGCTCCGACCAGACCCGCTTCACCCTGTCCCGGCAGAACACGATCCGGATCGTGACGACCACCGGCGGCGTGCTGCTCGCCACCATCCTCATCACCGTGCTGGTCGGCCGCCGCCTGATCCGTCCGCTGCGCGCCCTCACCGACGCCGCCGACCGGCACACCCCCGCGCTGGTGTCCACCCAGGACGAGATCGGCCGGCTGGCCCGCGCGCTGAACGACTCGGCCGAGCGCCGCGACCGGGCCGAGGCCCAGCGCCGGGCCATGGTCAGCGACGTGGCCCACGAGCTGCGGACCCCGCTGACCAACATCCGCAGCTGGCTGGAGGCCGCCCAGGACGACCTGGCCCCGACCGACGGGCAGCTGCTCGAGCTGCTGCACGAGGAGGCGGTGCTGCTGCAGCACATCATCGACGACCTGAGCGACCTGTCCGCGGCCGACGCCGGCACGCTGCGCATCCACCCCGAACCGACGTACGTCCGGGATGTGCTGGTCCAGGCGGTGGACAGCCAGCGCGCGCCCGCGCACGCGGCCGGCGTGGGGCTGGCCATGGAGGTGGACGGCGACCCGGTGGTGGCGGCTGATCCGGTACGGCTGCGTCAGATGGTCGGCAACCTGGTGTCCAACGGCATCCGCTACACCCCGCGCGGCGGCTCGGTCACGGTGGGCGCGCAGGGCTCGACGATCACCGTACGGGACACCGGCGTGGGCATCGCCGCGGAGAACCTGCCGAAGGTCTTCGACCGCTTCTGGCGCGCCGACGAGTCCCGCAGCCGGGCGACCGGCGGCAGCGGCCTGGGGCTGGCCATCGTGCGCAAACTGGCCGACGCGCACGGCGGCACCGTCGAGGTGGACAGCACCCCCGGCAGCGGTACGACCTTCACCATCAGACTGCCCTGAACCGGTCACAGCGGGTCACCTATCCGACTGTCCGGCCCGGCGTCGTCCACCGGTCCGAGACGTATTCTGACGCTGCAGCAGCGCATAACCGGCCCGCCACAGGCAGGTGCCACCATGCCCGACTCCACTCCCACCGTGTCAGCGGCCTCGTTACCGATCAGCGACCCTGCTGCCCGCCCCGAACCCACCAGCGGCACCGCCCTGTGCCTGTCCGGCGGCGGCTACCGCGCGATGCTCTTCCACGCCGGAGCGCTGATCCGGCTCAACGAGACCGGCCTGCTGCGCACCCTCGACCGGGTGTCGAGCGTGTCCGGCGGGTCGATCACCGCGGCCGTGCTCGCCCTGGCCTGGCCGGACCTCGACTTCGGGTCCGACGGCGTGGCCCGCGCGTTCACCGACCGGGTCATCGCCCCGTTGCGCGCGATGGCCGGCCGGTCCATCGACAAGAGGTCCGTGCTGACCGGCGTGCTGCTGCCGGGCCGGACCGTGGCCGAGACGGTCGCCAAGGCCTACGACCGGCACCTGTTCCACGGCGCGACGCTGCGTTCGCTGCCCGAGGACGGTGCCGGACCGCGGTTCGTCATCAACGCGACCAACGTGCAGACCGGGAAACTGTTCCGGTTCTCCCGCCCGTACGCGGGGGACTGGACAGTCGGGCTGTGGCGGGATCCGACCACCACCCTGGCCGACGCGGTCGCCGCCTCCAGCGCGTTTCCGCCGGTGCTGTCCCCGCACCGGATCACGCCGTCCGGACGGTTCGAAGCCGTGCCGGGCGGGGTCAATCTGGCGGCCGCGTTCCGCGAGTCCGTCTGGCTCTCCGACGGCGGGGTGTACGACAACCTCGGACTCCAGACCGCCTGGTACCGCTGCCGCCGCCTGCTGGTCAGCGACGGTGGCGGAAAGTTCGACGCCGAGCCGGCCCCGGGACGGGACTGGGCGCGGCACGGCATCCGCGTCCTGGAGATCGTCGACAGCCAGGTACGCGCCCTGCGCAAGATCCAGCTCATCGCCGCGTACCAGCGGGATCTGCGGGACGGGGCGTACTGGGGGCTCCGGACGGACCCGGCCGACTACCGCCTGGCCGACCCCGTGGCGATCGCCGCGGCGGACGTGCAACGGGCCCGGACGGTCCCCACCGGGCTGTCGCACCTCGACGAGCCGACCCAGCGTGCCCTCATCAACTGGGGTTACGCGATCACCGACACCGCCCTGCGTAGCCGGGTCGACCCCACCCTGGCCGAGCCGAGCCGACTACCGATCTCCTGAGGCAGGTGCGTCATGCGGGTGAGCGTTCCCGTGATCGTCAAGGACCCCGTCGTCATCCGGTACAAGGACATCCAGCCGACCGAGCAGATCACCGTCGACGCCGACCTGTTCCTCGACGGCCCGATCTCACCGCGGGTCGCCGTGCTCGACTTCGAGCCCGCGACCGGAGCGCTGGCACCGGCCGCCCGGTTCGTCCCGCCCAAGGGACGGGCCAGGCGCGGCTCGTACGACGTGCCGCGCCCGGTGAGCCTGGACGCCGAGGACGTCGACACTGTCGCCACGGCGGTGTCGGTGTTCGGCGCGGTACACAAGACGATCACCATGTTCGAGGAGCGGGACGCGCTCGGCCGTACCGTCGAGTGGGCCTTCGACGGCCCGCAGCTGCTGGTGGTGCCCCGCGCCGGCGAGATGGCCAACGCCTACTACGAGCGTGACTCGCACAGCCTGCAGTTCTTCCAGTTCACCGTCGCGCACCGGCCCGGCACCTGGATCCGTACCGCGAACTCGCAGGACATCGTCGCCCACGAGACCGCGCACGCCCTGCTCGACGGCATCGCCCCGGACCTGTACTCCGCGATCTCGCCGCAGTCGCTGGCCATCCACGAGGCGGTCGCCGACCTCGCGTCGCTGCTCGTCTCGTTGCGCTGCAAGGAGCTGACCGAACGCGTCCTCGCCGATTCCCAGGGGCGGATCGACGACACGAACGTCTTCAGCGGTCTGGCCGAGGAGTTCGCCATGGCGCTGGACCTCCAGCACCACCACCTGCGCAACCTGAACAGCGGCGCCTCCATGCAGAACGTCTCCGATCACGAGCCGCACGAGCTCTCCACCGTACTGTCGGGCGCTTTCTACCGGGTGCTGGTCCACACGTACGAGGAGCTCAGCCGGCATGCCGTGGCGCCGAAGGCGCTGTTCGAGGCGGCCGAACAGATCAAGCGCATGCTGATCCGCGGCCTGGACTACCTGCCGCCCGGCGACGTCAGTTTCGCCGACCTCGTGCGGGCCGTGCTCGCCGCGGACGAGGCCTCGCACCCGGACCACCCGCAGGTCCGCACGCGCTTCGTGAAGGAGTGCCTCACCCGGGGCATCGTGCCCACGCCGAAGGCTCTCGACGTCCGGACAGACTTCACCCACCGGGCCGTCCGGGAGGCCGACATCCCCGGGCTCATCGCCTCCGACTTCGCCGCCTACCGGTTCGCCCAGCGCAACCGCCGGTGGCTCGGGATCCCCCCGGACACCCCGTTCGAGGTGCGCCCCCGGCTCGACGTGACCAAGAAGTACTACCACCGCGACGGCGACAGCATGGTCCGGGAGGTGCTGTTCAAGGTCTCGTGGTCCGGCACCGAGGACAACGGCTCCGCGGGCGGCCTGCCCGCCCAGCGCCGGTACCGGGCCGGCACCACCCTGGCCATCGGCCTCGACCGCCCGGCGGGACCGTACGTGCGGGCACTGCTGACCTCCACCCGTCTGCAACCCGACCGCGACGCCACGGACGCGATGCTCAAGAACCTGATCGAACGGGAGCAGCTGCACGTGTCCGCCGCGCCGGTCAGCCGCCCGTCACCGCTGCACGGCGCGATCGAGGCGGACGTCTCCGCCGGCGTCCTGCGCGTGCACGGGATGGCCCGGATGCTGCACATCACGGCCGGAGAACGCTGATGTCCGAGGACCTGGTCGTCCGCATGTACAACGTCCGCTTCGGCGACGCCATCCTGGTGACCGTCCCGGACCGGAACCCGGCCACCGGGCGTACCGTCACCCGGCGGATCCTGATCGACGTCGGCAACGCCCCCAAGGTCGCGGGCACCGGCCGCGGCGGCGAGGACGACGTCTTCGAGGCCGTCGTGGGCGACATCCTGGACCAGCTCGACGGGCACCCGCTCGACCTGTACGTGATGACCCACGAGCACCTCGACCACGTCCAGGGCCTGTTCTACGCCGCCGAACGCCTGCCGGACCTGAAACTCGCTGAGCGGCTCAAGATCCGGCACCTGTGGCTGACCGCCTCGGCCGCGCCCGACTACTACGACAACGGCAAGCATCCGAAGGCCAAGGAGCAGCGCCTGGCCTTCGACGCCATGTACCGCCGGGAGGCGGCGATGATGAGCTCCCGTACGGCCGCGGCGGCAGCGCCGGGAGTGCTCGACGTGCTGGCCAACAACGACCCGACCAAGACCCGGCAATGCGTGGCGTACCTGCAGACGCTCAACCTGGCCCGGACCCACTACGTGCACCGCGAGGCGAAGCTGCGGGGCATGCATCCGTTCCGCGAGGCCGAGCTGTCGGTCTGGGCGCCGGAGGAGGACACCTCCGCCTACTACGGACGGATGCTGCCGCTCGACTCCGGTGCCGTACCGGAGCCGCCGCCGGAACGCCGGACCCGGCCGGCGCCGGATCCGCTGCCGCCCGCGGGTGTCGACGCGGGTGCCTTCCTCGGACTCGTCGCGGCCCGCCGGGCCGGTGCCGTCGACAACCTCTTCGCGATCGACAAGGCGGCCAACAACACCAGCGTCGTCTTCGCGCTCGAATGGCGTGGCTGGCGGCTGCTCTTCTCCGGCGACGCGGAGATCCGCAGCTGGCGGACGATGGCCCGGCAGAACGTGCTCAAGCCCGTCCACTTCCTCAAGGTCTCGCACCACGGCAGCCACAACGGCACACCCACCGACGAGGTCTTCGAGGCGATCATGCCGGCGGTGCCACCCGACGACCGCCCGCGCCGGGCGGCGATCTCCACCTGGGACCACACGTACGCCGGCATCCCGCACGAGCTGACCAACAGCCGCCTCGCCGAACGGGCCACCCTGCTGTCCACCCTCGACCAGCGCGACAAGCTGTTCTACGACGTGACCTTCGCGGGCTGAGCCGCCGGCCCGGGCCCGGTCACCAGGGCAGCACCCCGTTCTCGTCCTGGTAGGTGCCGGTCGGGCCGTCCGCGCCCAGCGTGGCGAAGCGCACCACGAAGGCGGCGCTCTCCGCCACCGGCCGGCCGATGCCGAAGTCCGCGGTCATGTCGGTCGCGGTGGTGCCGGGCTCGATCGCGTTGAACTTGATGCCCGGGTTCGCCTTCGCGTACTGGACGGTGAGCATGGTGGCGGCCGTCTTGGACGCGGAATAGAGCGCGAGCGGCAGGTGGTACTCGGGCCGCTCGGGGTTGTTCACCGCCCAGAACGAACCGGCGCTGCTCGACACGGTGACCACCGTGGGATTCGACGACTCGCGCAGCAGCGGCAGGGCCGCCTCGGTGACCCGGACGATCCCCACCGCATTGGTGTCGAACGCCCGCAGCGCCGCCGGTCCGTCCAACTCGCCCGCGGCGAGAATGCCCGCGTTGTGCACGAGAACGTCGAGCCGGCCCTCGGCCGCACCGATCGTCGCCAGCGCGTTCCGCACTGAGGTGTCGTCGGTCACGTCGAGCTGCACGAACTGAGCGCCGAGCGTCGCCGCGGCCTTCTCACCCCGCTCGGCGTCACGGGCGCCGACATAAACGACGTGACCCAGGTCCAGCAGCTGCCTGGCCGTCTCGAAACCGATGCCCTTGTTGGCCCCGGTGATCAGTGTGATGGTCATTCGTCGGTTCTCCTGTCGCGATGGCTGCCCGATCGGGGCTGTCAGCGACGGTATGCACGGCTGCCCGGGCGAGCCAGAGCCCTCTTGTGCCAGGGGAATGACAGGACCCCCTCTGCCGGCCGCGCCGGGTTCTAAGCTGGCCCGGTGAGCGAGACGAGCAATCCCCTCGGCGCGTACCTGCGGGCCCGGCGCGAGCTGGTGACACCCGAACAGGCGGGGATCCCCGAGGTGGGCGTACGCCGGGTGCCGGGGCTGCGGCGCGAGGAGGTCGCGATGCTGGCCGGCATCAGCGCCGACTACTACCTGCGGCTGGAGCGGGGACGCAACCGCCACCCCTCGATGCAAGTGCTCGAATCGATCGCCCGCGTCCTGCACCTCGACGAGGACCATTTCGCCCACCTGCTGACGCTGGTCGCCGAGGTGTCCCGGCAGCGCCGGCGCCGGCCTCGCAAGGAGACCCCACCGCCCGGCGTGCTCAAGCTCGTCGACTCCCTCATCCAGCCGGCTTTCATCGAGGACCGGTATTTCGACATCCTGGCGTCGAACAGCCTCGCCCGGGCGCTTTCTCCCGGCCTGGCGGTGGGCGGCAATCAGCTGCGAGATCTGTTCCTGAATCCGGCCGAGCAGGCTCTGCACCCGGAATGGGAATCCGTCACGGAATGCTTCGTCGCCAACCTGCGGCAGGCCGTGGGAAACGACGTCGGCGATCCGCGTTTCATCGAGCTCACCGGAGAGCTGTCCCTGGCCAGCCCGCGATTCCGCCAGCTCTGGGCCCGCCACGAGGTACGCGGGCAGCGCGGCACGCCGATCCGGATGAACCACCCCCAGCTCGGCGAGCTGGCCCTCAACCGGGAACGACTGGGCATCGGCGGCACCGACGCGCTGATGCTCGTCGTCTACCACCCGGACGCCGGTTCCAGCGACGCCGACAAGCTGGCCCTGCTGGCATCGGCGGACCTGCCCACGTCGAACGCCCAGCGGGCCGGGCACGCCAGAAGTCAGTTCTGACGGCCGACGACGTAGGCCACCACCTGGGGGTCCACCCCGTCCCGGGTGGCGAGGTCACGGAACAGGGCGGAGGCGACCCCGTACTTGCGCTCCACCGCCTGGGCCAGGCCGAACTGGGCGCCGGCCGGGAAGTCGCCGATCACCCCGGCCAGGGACTCGAGGGCCCCGGGCACCCGCAGGTCGAGGGCGGCGCAGAGGGTGCGGACCGGTTCCTCGCCGCGGCGTACCTGGTCGAGCGGCAGGTCCCGCAGCAGCAGCCGGATCCGGTCGACGGCGTCGTCGTCGAGTCCGGCCCGCAGCGCGTCGGCCAGCAAGGCCAGGGCTCCGCGTACCAGTGCGGCCAGCAGATCCTGCTGGTCCCGGCGGGGCAGCTCGCGGGCCCGCGCGGCCATCAGGTCGACGGTCTCCGGCAGCGACGCGGCGTCGGCCGCGCCGTCGGTGGCGGGGTCGAGCCGCAGCATCGACACGATCTGGCCGCACACCGGGGACGAGTTCGTCGCGGCCAGCGCTTTCCGCAGTGCCGCGCGGACCTCCGGGCCCACCGGCTCCCCGCGTTCCCGGCCCGCGGCCAGCACCTCCACGGCGCTTTCGACCACGCCGTCGGTGGGGGCGGTGAGCAGGCGAGTGAGATAGGGGATGTCGTACCAGTCCCAGGCCATCGCCGCGGCGGCCATCCGCCGGGCCGCGGCCCGGGCGTGGGCGGCGTCCGGACCGAGCATGAACCGGGTGGCTTCCTCACGGGCCTGCTCGTCGACCGGGGCGAGCAGACCCGCCAGCCGGGCCTGCAGCTCCAGCGAGCCGCCGGGGACGAGGGCGGCGCGCAACGCCGGGGCCAGCGTGGGTATCCCGCGCGGCGGGGCGTTCAGCACCGCGGCCAGGACCCGGTCCCGCCGTTTTCCGGGCGGCACCAGCCCGACCCGGCCCAGGACGGCGGCCAGCAGCGGGATCTCCTTCCGGGCGAAGTTCGCCGCTCCCTGCAGCACCTGCTCGACCGCCGGGGCGTCCGCCGCCGCCGGCTCTGCGTTGTCTCCGGCCTCTGCGTTGTCTCCGGGCTTTGCGTTGTCTCCGGGCTTCGCGCCGGGTCCGGCCGTCGCGCCGGCTTCGGGATCGTCGGGGTCGAGGGCGGCCAGTAGCCAGTGGACAAGGCGGCGGGCCTGGGGC
>NZ_JBEZGQ010000306.1:0-8367 GCF_040650095.1 Actinoplanes sp. NPDC048791
GGCGCACCCTCGGCCGGCGCACCCTCGGCCGGCGCGCCGTCGGCCGGGGCATCGGCGCCTGCGGTATCAGGGAACGCCCGATCATCGGCGGCGAAGGACGACGCGCAGCGGGACGCGATCTGGGCCGACGGCTCGATCAACCCGAACAGCGACGACACCGACGGCCGCAGCGACATCACCCTCAAGCTCCGCGAGCCGGTGCGCGCGCTGGAACTCACCGTCCGGGTGGCGCCGACGGCCGGGCTCGTCGACCAGGGCAGTACGCACGACGTCACCGGCGCCACGATCGAGACCACCGTGGTCCGCGACAAGGACGCGCTGGTCTACCACTTCAAGCTGGCCGGCGGCGCCACCCTGCGCGCGGGCACGTACGTCTTCACCGCGAAGTACGGCTACGACAACGAGGGCGGCCGGGACGCCGGTGACGACAGCTACTCGGTGACCGCCACGACCGTCGAGGACGGCGCCGAGCTGAAGGTCCGGGGCGACTTCTTCTGAGGAGTCACTCCGCCACCGGATCCGGTTCGGGCTCCGGGTCCGGCACCGGCTCCGGGTCGCTGAGCTGCTCGCGCAGGTAGTTCCAGAACACGGCGATCAGCGCGGCGACCGGCACCGCCAGCAGCGCGCCCACGATCCCGGCCAGGCCGCTGCCCAGCGTCACCGCGAGCAGCACCACCGCGGCGTGCAGGCCGAGGCCGCGGCTCTGCACCATCGGCTGGAACACGTTGCCCTCGAGCTGCTGCACCGCCACGATGATGGCCAGCACGATCAACGCGTCAGTGGGTCCGTTGAAGACCAGCGCGATCAGCACGGCGACCAGCCCGGCGAAGAGCGCACCGACGATCGGCACGAAGGCCGTCACGAAGGTCAGCACCGCGAGCGGGAGCACGAGCGGCACCCCGACGACCCAAAGGCCGAGGCCGATGAACACGGCGTCGAGCAGGCCGACGAACGCCTGGGAACGGACGAACGCGCCGAGGGTGTCCCAGCTGCGCGCGGCGACCGTGGGCACGTCGACGGCGAGCCGGCCGGGCAGCTGCCGGGTCAGCCAGGGCAGGAAGCGCGGCCCGTCCTTGAGGAAGAAGAACATCAGGAAGATGGCCAGCACGGTGGTGACGATGCCGTTGACCACGGTGCTCACGCCGGTGACCGTCGCGGTGACGATGCTGCCGACGCTGCTCTGGATCCGGTCGATCCCGGCGTCGAAGGCCGTGGAGACCTGGTCGTCGCCGATGTTCAGCGGCGGCCCGGCGGCCCACTCGCGGATCTGCTGGATGCCGTCGACCACGCCCTTGGCCAGCTCACTGGACTGCGAGGCGACCGGCACCACGATCAGCACGATGACGCCGATGGCGACCAGCAGGGACACCAGGGTCACGGTGGTCGCGGCCAGCGCGGGATGCCAGCGGTGCCGGCGCAGGAACCGGGCCAGCGGCCAGGTCAGCGTGGTCAGCAGCAGGGCCACCACCAGCGGCCAGATCACCGACCACATCTTGCCCAGCAGCCACAGCACCACCCCGGTCATCACCAGGAGCACCAGCACCTGCAGGGATATCCGGGCCGACGTGCTCAGGGCGGCCCGGGTCTTCGTGGAGCTCAACGTTGCCGGCATGCGATCACCCTAGAGATCTACCCCCCGCGTGCGCATGGTGAAACGCCCGCCGGGTTCAGCCCTTGTCGGCCCCGGCGGTCAGGCCCTCGGTCAGCAGCCGCTCGGCGGCGAAGAACAGCACCACGATGGGCAGGGTCAGCACCACCGACCCGGCCATCAGGACCGTCTTGCTCACCTCGATGCCGCCGGAGAGCTGCGCCAGGCCCAGTGACACCGTCCAGTCGTTGCGGTCCTCGACCAGGAACAGCAGGGCGAAGAGGAACTCGTTCCAGGCGATCATGAAGACGTACAGGGCGTTGGCCATCACCGCGGGGGCCGCCAGCGGCAGGATCACCTTGCGGATGGTCTGCAGGCGGGAGTAGCCGTCGACCGCCGCCGCCTCCTCCAGGCTGACCGGGATCGTCGACAGGTAGTTGCGCAGCATGTAGATCGACACGGGCACGGTCTGAGCGATGTAGACGATGGTCAGGCCGGCCAGCGAGCCGCGCAGGCCGAGCCGGGTGAACAGCACGAACAGCGGGATCGCCAGCAGGATCGACGGGAAGAGGTAGACCGACAGGAACAGGAAGTGCACCTGGCGCCGCCCGACGAACCGCAGGCGGCTGACCGCGTACGCGCCCGGGATGGAGACCAGCAGGGTCAGGGCCGTGGCGGCGATCGAGACCAGCGCCGAGTTGGTGAGGAAACGCAGGAAGCCCTGGCCGCCGCGGCCCGACGGGGTCAGCACCTCCCGGTACGTCGAGGTGGTCCACTCGGCCGGCCCGACCCAGAGCTTGCCCGGGTTCTGCAGCACCTCCTCGATCGGGCGCAGCGACAGCAGCAGCATGTAGAGGAACGGGAACAGCGTCACCACGACGAGCACGGCGATGACGACCCGGCGCAGGACCCCGAACACCCGGGTCTCGACGGCAGCGCGGTCCATCAGTTCTCCTCCTCGCCTTCCACTCGTGGCGCCATGAACTTCAGGTAGACGACGAGCAGGACGATGAGCCCGGCGGCCAGCACCAGCGCCTGGGCCGAGGCGGCCCCGATGTCGAAACGCGCGGTGAGGAACTGGTAGACCCGGATGCTGACCACTTCCGTGCCGGCCCCGCCGCCGGTCAGCAGGTAGACGTCGTCGAACTTGTTGAACGTCATGATGAAACGCAGCACGGTCAGCAGGGCGATGACCGGGCCGAGCTGCGGCAGCAGGATGTGCCGGAAGATCTGGGTGGGCGCGGCGCCGTCGACCAGCGCCGCCTCCTCCAGGTCACGCGGGACGGCCTGCAACCGGGCGAGCAGGAACAGGAAGGCGAACGGGAAGTACCGCCACGCCTCGAAGGCGATGACCGTCAGCAGGGCCAGCGGGACGTCGAAGTGCCAGCCGAACAGCGACGCCTCGTACTCGCGCTGGCTCAGGAACGCGATCGGGCGGTCCCAGCCCAGGAAGCGCGTGCCCCAGTTGTTGGCGATGCCGAACTGGGGGCTGAGCATGATCTCCCAGACGAAGGTCACCGCCACGACCGGCGCCACGTAGGGCAGCAGCACCGAGGCGCGGACCATCGTGCGGCCGCGGAAGCGCCCGCGCAGGGCCAGCGCGGCGATCAGGCCGAACAGGATCGAGAAGAACGTCGCCCCGATCGTGTACGCCAGCGTGGTCCACAGTGACGACCAGAAGCCGGGCGAGGTCAGCACCAGCTCGAGGTTGGCCCAGGTGTACTCGCCGAAGAAGCCGGCCCGGCGCAGGTTGATCAGCCGGATCCGCTGGAAGGCCAGCATGACCGTCCACAGGATCGGCAGCACCACGACGACCAGCACCACGACCAGGGTGGGCGACAGGTAGATCAGCCCGGCCCGGTTCTCCTGCTGCCGCCGGGTCAGCGGCCGTTTCCCCGGCTTGTCCTTCACCGGGGAGACGGCCGCGGGCGGCCGGGTCGCGACCATTACTCGAGCGACTTCTGGATGCTCTTGACGTCGTCGGCGGCCCGCTTGGCCGCTCCCGCCGCGTCCAGCTCACCGCCGGCCAGGGCGTTGACCGCCTTGGGTACGGGCAGCTCCCCCAGTGTCGCCCCGACCAGGGCACCCTGTTTCTGCGGAAATCCCCAGCGCTGGAACGTGTCCGGGCTGTTCTGCAGCGCGGTGATGACGTCCTTGGCGTAGACGTCACCGAGCGGCTTCTTGGTGTCCACGCCGGCCGGCAGGTCGTTCCACGCGGTGGTGAACTTGGTGGCCTCCTGCTGGGTGCCCTTGCGCACCGGGAACTTGCCCTCCGGCGCGATGCCCAGCCAGTCGGTGTAGCCCTCGTTCATCATGTACTGGACGAACTTCTTGGCCGACTCGGTGTTCTTGCCGTCCTTGGTGATGGTCCAGCTGGTGATCTCGCCGAACTGTGACGGCTTGCCCGCGGGCCCGGCGATGGCGGTGACGATGCCGCTGTTCTTGGCCAGATACGCCGGGTCGGCCTTGCACTGCGCGCAGGTGGGCAGCGCGTCCTTGCGCAGGCCGGCCATCTCGTCGAGCAGGAACGAGGACCAGACCACCATGGCGGCCTTGCCGGAGAAGTACGTCGCGCGGGTGGTGTCCACGTCCTGCGCCCCGGGCACCGAGAAGTTCTTGACGAGGTCGCCGTACAGCTGGAAGGTCTGCACGCACTGCGGCGAGTCCAGGGTGACGGTCTTGTTCGCGTCGACCAGCTCGCAGCCGTTGCCCAGGGCCAGGTTCTCGAAGGTCTGCTCGGTGAAGGCGTCGTTGCCGATGGTGGACATGCTGATCCCGGCGACGTCCTTGGAGTTGAGCTGCTGCGCCGCCTGCCGGATCTTGTCGTAGGTGTCGGGCGCGGCCAGGCCGGCCTTGTCGAAGAGGTCCTTGCGGTAGAAGAGCAGCTGGGCCCAGCCGTCGGAGGGGATGGCCAGCTGCTTGCCGTCCTGACCGGTCAGCTCCAGCGCACGGGGCGAGAAGGTGCCGGTGCCGAGCGCGTCCACGACGGCCTTGCCGGCCTCGGTGTCCAGCAGGTCATTGGTGGACATCTGCGCCACCGCCCCCAGCGGCAGCGCACCGACCACGTCGGGCAGTGTGCCGGCGGCCGCGGCCGAGGTGATCAGGCTGCTGAACTGGTTCTCGTCCGTCGCGACGATCTTGATCTTGACGCCGCTCGCGGCGGTGAACTTGTCGGCGATGGCCTGGGTCGCCTGCACCCGGTCGGTCTGGTTCTCCAGGCTCCACACGGTCAGGGTGCCGCCGCCGTCGCTGTCGCCGCCACCGTCGTCGCTGCAACCGGTCAGCGCCGCGGTGACGAGCAACGCGGCCGCGGGCAGCCGCCAGAACCGTCCATGATCGATCTTCACGAGATTTCCTCTCGGTGACGCATCGATGTCACTTGTTACCGACGCATCACATCAAGGACTTGACCACCGTGCAACCGGTGGCACCGGCAGTGCCGAGATCAGACACCTTGACGCCGGTGAGGACGGCTGCCACCATCACCGCAGCCGATGTTTGCGTAAACATTGCCGAGCGAGGTCGCCCGTGACCGCCGCGAAACAGACCCCCGCCGCGAAGGAGACCCGTCCGCGTGAGATTCCGGAGCCTGGCTGCCGCCTGCACGGCAACCGTCCTCACCCTGAGCGCGCTGACCTGCGGGGATGCCCGCGCCGCCGAGCCGGCCGCCACCGCCGGACCCACTGTCACCGTGCGGCCCGATCCGTCGTACCAGGGGCAGGCGTTCGAAGGCTGGGGCACCAGCCTGGTCTGGTTCGCCAACGCCACCGGCGACTACCCGGCCGAGGTCCGCGAGAAGCTGGCCGACCTGGTCTTCGGTGAGCAGGGGCTCAACCTCAACATCGCCCGCTACAACATCGGCGGCGGCAACGCCCCGGACGTGCCCGACTACCTGCGCCCCGGTGGCGCCGTCGAGGGCTGGTGGCGGGCCCCCGCCGGCACGACCCGCACCGACGTCGACTGGTGGGACCCGCGGAACCCGGCGCACTGGAACCTCGACGCCGACCGGACCCAGCGCTGGTGGATCGACCGGATCAAGCGGGACATCACCCACTGGGAGACCTTCAGCAACTCACCGCCCTGGTTCCAGACCGTCAGCGGGTACGTCTCCGGCGGCTTCGACGCCACCCAGGACCAGATCCGCCCCGGCACCGTGGACGACTTCGCCACGTACCTGACCCGGGTGACCGCCGAGCTGGAGCGGGCCCACGGCATCACCGTGGACACGATCGACCCGCTCAACGAGCCGAACACGCCGTACTGGGGCACCAAGCTGGGACCCGACGGCAACCCGGTCAGCGGGCGCCAGGAGGGTGCGCACGCCGGACCCGCCCTGCAGCAGCAGGTGATCCGGGCGCTGGCGGCGAAGCTGTCCGCGGCCCGCAGCCACACCCGGATCTCGGCCATGGACGAGACCAACCCCGGCACCTTCGCGACCAACTGGAACGCCTACCCGCAGGACGTCCGGGACCTGGTCGCCCAGCTCAACGTGCACACGTACGGGACCGGGCAGCGCACCACCGTGCGGGACATCGCCAAGGGCGAGCGCAAGCCGCTGTGGATGAGCGAGGTCGAGGGCTCCTGGGGCGACGGGCAGAGCTTCACCAGCATGGCGCCCGGCCTGGGCATGGCCCAGCGGATGGTCGACGACCTGCGCGAGCTGGAGCCCTCGGCCTGGGTGTTCTGGCAGCCGGTCGAGGACTACGACAACATGAAGCCCGGCGGGGAGAGCGCCGCGGGCGCCAACTGGGGCAGCATCCAGCTGCCGTTCAACTGCACGGCCGCCGACACCCTGCGGACCTGCCCGATCTACACCAACACCAAGTTCGACACGGCCCGCAACTTCACCCACCACATCCGCCCCGGCGACCGGCTGATCAAGGTCGGCGACACCGCCAGCGTCGCGGCCGTCTCCAGCGGCGCGCGGGCCACGGTGGTCCACATCAACGACACGAAGCAGGCGCGCACCGTACGGCTGGACCTCTCCGCCTTCGGCAGCGTGGCCCGCAACGCCACCGTGACCCCGATCGTCACCAGCGCGGGCGGCGCCCTGCGCCGGGGCGCGCCGATCGCGGTCCGCGACCGCGCGGCGTCGATCCAGGTCCCGGCCGAGTCGGTGACCACCCTGCTGGTCCAGGGCGTCTCCGGAGTGGCCTCCGCCGCCGCCCTGGTGCAGGACGGCCACGTCTACCGCTTGCAGGGCGTGCAGAGCGGCCGGTCGCTCACGCCGGGCGGCACCGGTGCCGTGATCCGTACCGATGATCCGCGCAGCACCGAGCAGCTCTGGCGCCTCACCAGGCTGTCCCCCGGCGTCGGCAACCGCACCCGCTACGCGCTCGGCACCGCCGCCGGGGACCGGCAGCTCGCTGTCGTCGACGGCGCCGTGACCCTGGTGCCGGCCGCCCGTAAGCCGGGCCCGGGTGCGCAGTGGATCCTGTCGACCACCGGCGACGGCACGTCCACGCTGGTCAACGTGGGCACCGGACGCCTGCTGGAGGTCGGCGGCCAGGCCACCCAGGACGGCGCCGCGGTGTCGACCTGGCTGGCCAACTCCGGGGTCAACCAGCGCTGGCGGGTGATCGACGAGACGGTGCTCGGGATCGAGCCCACCGCGGCGTTCACCGTGCCCGGAGTCGCGCCCACCCTGCCGGCGACCGTCGTGCCGCGCTATCGCGACGGTGCCCGGGGGACATTGCCGGTCACCTGGCGGCTGCCGTCGGCGTCGGCGTGGAAGCGGGCGGGCACCGTACCCGTGCAGGGAGTCGCCACCGACGCACTCGGCCGGACCCACCGCGCCCTGGCCACGGTCGCGGTCGACACGCTGGTCTCGACGGTGCCGACCCGGGCCAAGGCCTTCGCGGGCGGCCGGCCGGCGCTGCCGGCCACCGTCACCGCCCTGGGCCGGCACGGCGCGCGGGTCGAGCGCCCGGTGACGTGGCAGGCCACGGCACCCGGAGCCTTCGACGCAATGGGAGTGGTGACCGTGGCCGGGCGGGCCGACGCGGGCGACGGCCGCACCCTGCCGGCCACCGTCCGCGTGCAGGTCACCCGCCCGGTCGAGCGGGACGCACCGTCCACCGGGGTCTCCGCCACCTTCACCGAGTCCGGCTACTCCCCCGACGGCCTGCGCAACGGCGTGCTGACCGACAAGGCGTGGTCCAACTGGCGGTCGGGGGCGAAGAACACCGCCGACACTCTGACCGTCGACCTGGCCGGACAGCAGGCCGTCAGCCGGGTCGTCACGCACTTCTACCGCGACGGCTCGGACAGTTACGCCGACACCCTGCAGGTCCAGGTACGCGCCCAGCAAGGCGCCAGGACCGACGCCGGCCGCCCGGTGACCGTCCCCACCGGCACGGCGACCGCCCCGGTGGTGGACGTCGCGACCACCGCCACGACGGACGCGATCCGGGTCGTGCTGACCGCGCGCCCGAACCAGCACATGACCGTCAGCGAGATCGAGGTCTTCGCCGCCGCACCAGGGACCTCACCGGACGCGGCTGCGGCGGGCATCGCCCTCGACGGCACCGCCCTGGCCGGCTTCGATCCGGCGCGTACGTCGTACTCGGTGCAGGCCCGGGGCAAGCTGCCCACGGTCACGGCGGTGGCCGCCGACCCGTACGCGACCGTGGACGTCCGCGGGCCGACCGCCCGCAACCGTACGGCGACTGTCACGGTCACCAGCGAGGACAAGTCGCAGACGCGCAGCTACACGATTGCGTTCCGGAGGTAGGCGGCCGGGCAGCGGCACCGCACCCCGATCGGCCATGATCTCCGGC
>NZ_JBEZGQ010000307.1:0-1750 GCF_040650095.1 Actinoplanes sp. NPDC048791
CGGGCGTCAGTCTCACCCGCTCGGTCAGCACCTGGACGGCGTCGATGCGCCCGGTGCCGAGCCCGTGGCGGGTCACGTTGAGGGCGCCGGCCGCGGCGCCCGTGCGTACGGCATCACACAGCGTGCCGCCCTGGGCCAGCACCGCCGCGACGCCGGCGGTCATCGAGTCGCCGGCCCCGCGCGACTCGGCGGCGATCATCTTCGGCATGTCGACCTCGTACACCTGGTCCTCGATCAGGGCCAGCGCACCCTCGTCGGCCCGCGAGACCAGCGCCATCTCGGCCCCGTCGTCGTGCAGCTTGTGCAGCGCGCGGGTCAGCGACTCGGTGGAGCCGTCCTTGACCATGCCGTCGCGGATCAGCTCCTCGTGGCTGACCTTGACCACGTGCGGGCGTGCTTCGAGCGCGGCGGCGAGGTGGGCCGCGGACAGGTCGACGATGACCTTGCAGCCGTTGGCGCCCAGGTCGGTGGCGAGCCGCCGGTAGATGTCGGCGGGCACGACGGACGGGTGGGCGGGCCCGCTGAGCACGGCGATGCCCGCCCGCAGCCCTTCGGCGAGCGCGAGGCTGTAGAGCTCGTCCATCTCGTGCCGCGACAACGGCTGGCCCGGGTCCTCGGCCAGCTCCTCGCGCTGGCCGCTGCGCCGGTCGTGGACGTACCAGCCGGTGCCGGAGTCGCGCTTGATCGTCTTCAGCGTCACGCCGTGGAACTTCAGCAGCGGCTCCAGCACCCGCCCGACCTCGCCGCCGGTGGCCGAACAGAGGGTGACCTGGGCCCCCAGCAGCGTGATCATCCGGGCCTGCCAGACGCCCTGCCCGCCCGGGTGCACGTGCAGCTCCGCCTTGTCGTGCTGCTGCTCGAGCGTCACGGTCAGCTGGGGCGCAGGCACGAACACCATGACGCCTTTGTGGCTCATGAGCACAGTCTTGCGGACGGGCCCGCGCCGCGGGCGTGATCGCTGATTTAGGCGGTCACGTCCAGGACCAGGCGGAACCGGGCGTCGCCGGCCAGCATCCGCTCGTACGCGGCGGGCGCCTGGGCCAGCGGCAGCACCTCGATCATCGGCCGTACGCCGTGCCGCCGGCTGAACGCCAGGTTGTCCTCGTTGTCGATGGCCGTGCCGGTGAGGCTCCCGGTGACCGTACGCGTGCCGAAGATCAGGTCCACCGTGCTGACCTCGATCGGATCGGTGGCCGCGCCCACCACCACGAGGCGTCCACGCGGCGCGAGTCCCGGCACCAGTGCCGTCATCGACGACCCGCTGGCGGCGGTGGCGATGATCGCGGCTGCCCCGCCGAGCGCCCGCAGCGCCGCCCCCGGGTCCTCGGCCGCGCTGTCGATGTACTCGTCCGCGCCCAGCTCACGGGCCAGTTTCTCCTTGCCGGTGCCGCGCGCGATCGCCACGACGCGGTAGCCGAGCCGGGCGGCGTACTGCACGGCGAGGTGGCCGAGACCGCCGATGCCCTGCACGGCCACGAGCGCGCCGGGCCGCGCGTCGATCTGCCGCAGCGCGGACAGGGTGGTCAGTCCGGCGCAGAGCAGCGGCGCGACCTCGGCGGCCGGCATCCCGTCCGGTACGCGGACCAGTCCGCTGGTGCGCGCGTACACGATCTCGGCGTAGCCGCCGTCCACGTCCGTGCCGGTCTGCGGCTGGTCGGTGCAGTTGACGAAGTCGCCGCGGCGGCACTGGTCGCACTCGCCGCAGTGCCCGCCGAGGTAGCCGACCCCGACCCGGTCGCCGGCCTGCCAG
>NZ_JBEZGQ010000307.1:1760-8366 GCF_040650095.1 Actinoplanes sp. NPDC048791
CGCACCAGCGGCACGCCCGGGTCGGCCCGCAGCCCCTCGACGGCGAGCACATCGCTGTGGCAGACGCCGCAGGCCTCGACCCGGATCCGCACCCGGCCCGGCCCGGGCTCGGCGATCTCCCGCCGTACCAGCGCGAATCCCCGCGCTCCGGTCACTTCCATCGCTCGATACGTTGTCATGCGACGAATATGACCGGTCGTCTCAGACGGCCGCAACGTCGGCCGGATCACGTTGACAGGTCTGAGACGACCGACCATATTGGCGGACATGGCGAGGCGGAGCATGCGGGCGGAGATCAGCGACGCGGCGCTGGAGCGCTTCCACACCCGCGGCTACAGCGCGGCCGGCGTCAAGGACATCACCGACGCCGCCGGCGTGCCGAAGGGCTCCTTCTACAACCATTTCGCCAGCAAGGAGGCGATGGGCGTCGAGGCCCTGCACCGGTACGCGGCCACCCAGCGTTTCGCCGTCCTGGCCGACGACTCCCTGCCGCCCGTCGAGCGGATCCGCCGGCACTTCACGTTCCTGCGCGCCCAGCAGGAGGAGCGCGGCTACACCCGGGGCTGTCTCTACGGCAACTTCGCCGCCGAGATCGCCGACCACAGCGAGCTCATCCGGGCCGAGCTGGCCGCGGGCTTCGACGAGTGGGTGGCCGGCATCGCCGAGGCGATCATTCAGGCCCAGCGCGCGGGCACGGTCCGGGCCACCCTGGACCCCGCCGTGACCGCGCGCTTCATCCTCAACGCCTGGGAAGGCACCCTGCTCGGAGCCCGTGCGGCCCGGACCGGGGAGTCCTTCGACGCCTTCTTCCAGCTCGTCTTCGAGGTGCTGCTCACGGCTTGACGCCGAGCACCGCCCCGTTGGCTCCCGGCGCGTCGAAGCGGACCGTACGGATCTGGCCAAAGCCCGCGCCGGTCAGCCAGTCGGCATACTCCGCGTCCGAGTAATTGCGTCCGCCCACGGTCTCGACCAGCATGTTCATCCCCATCAGGGCGGCCGGGGCGGGTCCGGTGCGGTCCGCGTCCAGCAGCAGCTCGGAGATGATCACCAGGCCGCCGGCCGGCAGGGCCGCGTAGGCCTTGGCCAGCAGCTCCCGGTTGGTCGAGGCGTCCCAGTCGTGCAGGATCATGCTGAACAGCACCGTGTCATGACCGCCGGGGAGCGCGGCGTCGGCGAGGAAGTCGCCGGCCCGGGTGGTGATCCGGTCGGCCAGCCCGGCCAGCTCGATCTTGCCCGCGGCGATCTCGCAGACATGCGGCAGATCCAGCACGGTGGCGGTCAGGTCCGGCTGCTGCCGGCACAGCTCGATCGGGTACGCCCCGGAGCCGCCACCCACGTCCAGCAGCCGCTGCCGCCCGGCCAGGTCCACCGCACCGCCCAGCGCCCGCGCGGTGAAGATCGACGTGGAGTACATCGCCTCCCAGAACGTGGCCAGCAGCTGGGGATCGGCGGTGGTGAACATCGACTCCTGGGTGTCCGGATCCCAGGTCAGCGGCCGGTCGGTGCGCAGCGCCTCGCCGATGCGGTGCCACGGCAGATAGGTGCGGTGGTCGCAGTAGGTGACCTGCCCGCCGAAGTAGTACGGCCGGCCGCGGACCAGGAACTCCTCGGCCAGCGCGGTGTTGCGGTAGCCGTCGCCGGCGCGTTCCAGCAGCCCGAGCGAGGCGCAGGCGGTGAGCAGCAGGTCGGCCGGGCGATCGGGCAGGCCCAGTTCCTGCTCGGCGGCGGCGACGGTCAGGGTGCGGCCGCCCGCGAGCCGGGTGAACAGGTCGAGCTCGACGGCGGCGGCGAAGGTCTTGAAACTCCAGAAGCCGGTGACGAGGTCCATCAGGGGTGTCGGCGTCAACATGACGCAGATCATGGCAAAGGGGCGCTCGCGGCGCGCCCGGGCAGTTATCGGGCAGCGGCCTCGGTCAGCTCAAGCAACGGCGTGACCAGGGACGGGTCGCTGCGCAGCAGGTCCTCCAGGCGGACCCGCCACCGGCCGGCCTCGATGTCGGCGGTGAACCGGTCGCTGTCGCTGCTCTGCACCGACGCCTCGAGCAGGCGCTGGCGGGTGTTGGCCAGTTCGCCGTACATCTCGGTGCCGAGGCGGCTGAGCACCCGGCCCGCGTACGCGTCGTAGCTCGGCCCGGCGGCCATCCGGACGAACGCGCGGGCGGCCTCCCAGGCCACCCGGGGCTGGTGGATGACGGATTGCGTCATGGCGATCCCCTCTGTGGTTGGCGTCACAAAGAGTGTAGGGAGCCGGACGCGTTTCCGGGGAGCTTCGAACGGCTTGCTACCAGCCCGCCGGGGTGCACGGGCCGCCCGCGCCGACCGGTTCGACCTGCAATGTCGCGTGATCGATGGCGAAGTCGTGGTGGAGAGCCTCGCGGGCGGTGGCCAGCACCGTGCCGAGCTCGGCGGTGGGCTCCAGGCTCAGGTGGGCCGAGGCGACGTCCATGCCCGAGGTCAATGTCCAGACGTGCAGATCATGGACGTCGCAGACGCCCGGTACGGCGGCCAGCCGCGACCGCACGTCGCCCACGTCCAGGCGCTCGGGGGCGGCCTGCACCAGGATGCGGACGGCGGCGCGACCCAGGGCGAAAGTGCGGGGCAGGATCGACAGGGCGACGACCACGGCGACGATCGGGTCCGCGTACGACCAGCCGGTGACCGCGATGATCGCGGCCGCGACAATGACGCCCGCCGAGCCCAGCAGGTCGCCGAGCACCTCCAGATAGGCCCCGCGGACGTTGAGGCTCTCCTTGGCCCCGGCCCGCAGCAGCAGGAAGGCGACGATGTTGATCAGCAGACCACCGGTCGCCACGATCAGCATCGCGCCGGCCGGCACGTGCGGGGGATCGGAGAAGCGCCGCACGGCCTCGATGAGCACGTAGATCGCGACGCCGGTCAGCAGCAGGGCATTGGCCAGGGCAGCCAGCACCTCGAGCCGGTAGAGCCCGAAGGTGCGCTGCGAGTCGGTGGCGGCCCGGCCGGCAGCGTGGATCGCGGCCAGGGCCATCGCGATGCCGAGCACGTCGGTGAACATGTGCCCGGCGTCGGAGAGCAGGGCCAGTGAGCCGGTGGACAGCGCGGCCGCCGCCTCGACCAGCATGAACGCGGCCAGCAGCCCGGCCGCCCACCACAGGCGGGTGCGGTGCCGCTCGCCGGCGCGCAAGGCCTGGCCTCCGTGGTCGTGCCCGGCTCCCATGAGCCCTACCTTCCGTCGCCGCGCTGAGCCTCGGCCAATATATGTTCACATCGCTATGTATGCAACTTGAACTTGAATGCCATTCCGCGGGTACAGAGAGGTGCCAGAAAGTTCCCGCCTGGAAGGAATCACCCCTTGTCCAGAGGCACTCTCGCACTCGTCACCACGGCAGCCCTGGCCGTGGTGCTCGGCGCCGCTCCCGCCGAGGCCGCCCACCGCGGCGGCTCCCTGCAGAGCACCATCCAGCTGCCGAACGGCTTCCAGCCCGAGGGCATCGCGATCGGCCAGGCCCCGTACGCGTACTTCGGCTCCCGGGTCGACGGCGACATCTACCGGGCCAGCCTGCGCACCGGCCGCGGTGAGGTCATCAGCCAGGGCCCCGGCACGCAGTCGCTCGGTCTCAAGATCGACGACCGGGGGCGGCTCTTCGTCTCCGGCGGCAGCGGCGGCAACGCCCGCGTGATCAACGCCGCCACCGGCGCGGTGCTGAAGTCGTACACGCTGCAGACCGTCCCGTCGTTCATCAACGACGTGACGCTGACCGGTGGCGCCGCCTGGTACACCGACTCCACCAACCCGGTGCTGTTCAAGCTGCCGCTGGGCCGGCACGGCAAGCTGCCCGCCGAGGCGGTCCGGGTGCCGCTGACCGGCGACATCACCTACCAGACCGGCAACAACGCCAACGGCATCGCGCCGACCCCCGACCGCCGGGGGCTGATCATCGTGCAGTCCAACACCGGCAAGCTTTTCCGTACGTCGTACAGCGGGCGCACCACCGAGATCGACCTCGGCGGCGAGTCCGTGCCCAACGGTGACGGCCTGTGGCTGCGGGGCAGCACCCTCTACGTGGTGCAGAACAGGCTCAACGTGATCACCCGGATCCAGCTCGACAAGCGCGGCACCAAGGGCACGGTGGTCAGCCGGACCACCGACCCGCGCTTCGACGTGCCCACCACCATCGCGGAGTACGGCAAGTACTTCTACCTGCCGAACGCCCGCTTCACCACGCCGGCCACGCCGGAGACCGAGTACACCGCAGTCGGGGTCGAGCGCCCCTAGCGAGCAGCACCGTGCCAGTCGCGGGTCCCCACCGTCGTGAGGCGCTGGGTGGCCCGCGACAAGGCCACGTACAGGGTCCGGGTGCCGCTGGCGTCGACCGCGATCTCGGCCGGCTCGACCAGCACCACCGCGTCGTACTCCATGCCCTTGGCCTGCAACGCCGTGACCACCTGGATCCGTTCGGGCAGCCCGGCCACCCACCCGGCCATCTCGTCGCGGCGCAGCACCGGCGTGATCACGCCGATCGTGCCGTCGACGTCGGAGAGGTGCTTCTCGGCCGCCTCGCGGACCGCCTCCGGCAGCTGCGCGGCCCCCACGACCAGGTCCACCGGCTCCACCCCGGTGCTGCGCACCGCCGAGGGCAGCGGCAGGTCCGGCATGATCGTGCGGATGACCCGGGCGGCGACCGCGAAGATCTCCGACGAGTTGCGGTAGTTCGTGGTGAGTGAGTACGTGTTGCGGCGCCGCGAGCCCAGCGCCCGGTCGCGGGCCCGGTCCAGCTCCTCGGCGTCGCCGGACCAGGCGGTCTGCGCCGGGTCACCGACGATCGTCCAGGACGCGTACGCGCCGCGCCGGCCGATCATCCGCCACTGCATCGGGGTCACGTCCTGCGCCTCGTCCACCACCACGTGGGCGTAGTCGCGGTAGTCCTCGTCGCGGACGATCTGCGCGCGGTTCATCGCCTGGCGGTCGGCGTACGTGCTGACCTCCTGCACCCCGTCGCGGACGTGGAACGGGTTGTTGCGGTTCTTCTTCGCCGGCTGCCGCGGCCGGCCCATCAGCTCGTCCAGCTCGTCCAGCAGCGCCACGTCGGCGATCGTCGGCCCGTGCTCGGCCAGCCCGTCGAACGAGCCCTGCAGCAGCGCGATCTCCTCACGGGACAGCAGCCCGTTGGCGTACCCCCGCAGCCGGGCGGGCTCGGCCAGCCAGCGCAGCACCCGCATCGGGGTGAACCGCGGCCACCACGCCCGCAGGAAGTCCCGGAAGTCGGTGCGGTCGGCCAGCTCGGCCTCGAACTCCTGCTTCTCCGGCAGCGTCTTGACCGAGCCCTTGGCCTGCGTCCACAGCGCGTCGAAGATCCGGTCGAAGCCGGTGCCCCGGACCTCGTTGCGGCGCGCGCCCCGCGGCAGCGCCTTGCGCCGGATCCGCTCCAGGTCGGCGGCGTCCAGGCGCAGCAGGGCACCGCGGTAGAGCAGCCGCAGCTCGGTCGGGGCGCCCGGCACCGCGTCGTGCGAGGCGCGCTCCAGCACCCGGCGCATCCGCAGCGAGCCCTTGAGCGCGGCCACCGCGGTCGGGTCGGTGCGGGTGGCGTCGTAGCCGGCGACCAGCGAACCGAGCGAACGCAGCGTCGCGGTGTCCTCGCCCAGCGACGGCAGCACCGTCGCGATGTAGTCGACGAACACCCCGGACGGGCCGACCACCAGGATGCCGCCGCCGGCGAACCGGCTGCGGTCGGAATAGAGCAGGTACGCCGCCCGGTGCAGCGCCACCGCGGTCTTGCCCGTGCCCGGACCTCCGGTGACGATCGTCACACCGGAGGCGGGAGAACGGATCGCGTCGTCCTGCTCACGCTGGATGGTGGCGACGATGTCGCGCATACCCCGGCCGGTCGCCTTGGAAAGACTGGCCAGCAGCGCGCCGTCACCGACCACCCGCATGTCGGCGGGCGCGGCCTCCGGATCGAGCAGGTCGTCCTCGATGTTGGTGACCCGCTCGCGCGCCGACTGGATCATCCGGCGCCGCACCACCCCCAGCGGATCGGCCGGCGTGGCCCGGTAGAAGGCGGCCGCGGCGGGCGCCCGCCAGTCCACGACCAGCGACTGCGACTCCTCGTCGCGGATGCCCATCCGGCCCACGTAGTGGACGGCGCCGCTGGTCAGGTCCAGGCGGCCGAAGACCAGGCCCTCGTACTCGGCGTCCAGGGCGTGCCGGCGGCGGGCCCGGTGGAACACCATGGCATCCCGCTCGACCAGCGCGCCGAAGGTGCCGACGCCGGCGAGCTGATAGCCCTCCTTCTCGGCCCGGGACGCGTCCTGGCGCAGATCGGCGAGCCGGGCGTACACCCGGTCGACGTGCTGCTGCTCGACGGCGATCTCCTGCTGCAGGACGGTGGCGTCGCTCAAGTCCGTTGTGCTCCCCGCTGGTGCTCCGCGTGCTCTTGCCGCCGCCCGGCACCGGCGCCAGGGGGCAATCGAACTTACTCCTGTTGCGGCACCTGCGTCGACGGCGGCACGCCCCTTCCGCCCCCGGGACCGTCGGGTTCGCGTCGGAACGGCTCGACCGGTCCGCGGCCGGGACCGTCGGGTTCGCGTCGGAGCGGCTCGACCGGTCCGCGGCCGGGACCGTCGGGT
>NZ_JBEZGQ010000308.1:0-8322 GCF_040650095.1 Actinoplanes sp. NPDC048791
GGCGCCGCCTCCGGCATCGGAGCCGCTGTGACCGCGTCGTTGCGCGACGGCGGCGCCGAGGTGGTCGCCCTGGATCAGCAGGCCGGAGACGGCGTACGGGCCTTCGACGTCCGCGACGAGCAGGCCTGGGCCGCCCTGGCCACCGGGCTGCGCGCCGCCGGGCCACCCGTACGCGGGCTGGTGAACTGCGCCGGCACCACCTGGCGGGCCCGGCTCGGCGACGTGAGCGTGGCCGCGTTCGAGCGGGTGCAGGCGGTCAACGTCCTCGGACCTCTGCTGGCCATCCAGGGCCTGGCCCCGCTGATGCCGGCGGGTGCGTCGATCGTCAACGTCGGCTCGCTGGCCGCCGTGCAGGGGCACTATCCGGTCGCGTACACGGCCAGCAAATGGTCGTTGCGCGGCGTGACGCACGCGGCGTGCCTGGAGCTGGGGCCGCGCGGGATCCGGGTGAACATCGTGCACCCCGGCTTCATCGAGACCCCGATGACGGCGTCGGCGGCCCCGGCGTTCCGGGACGCGGCGGTGGCCGGCACACCCCTCGGGCGGCCCGGGCTGGCCGCTGAGGTGGCCGCCGTCATCACCTTCCTGCTCAGTGACGCCGCGTCGTACGTGACCGGCGCCGAGATCCCCGTCGACGGGGGCGCCGGCTCGCACGGCGGCGCCAAGCCAGTCTCGGACGCGCTGCGTCCCGCCTACCTGTCCCCCGACTCCTAGAAGGACCCGCGATGTTCGAATACTTCCCGGGCAACTACGTCTGGAATCTCGGCGTGGTCGCCACGCTGAACAGCGGCGGGCTCATCGACGAGGTGGACCGCGCCTGCCGGCCGATCCGGGACGCCGCCACCCGGGGCTCGGACGTGGGCACCGCGGACTTCATGGCGGCCTGGACCGCCGTGGTCGACGACCTGCAGGCGCAGGCGATCGACGACGAGAAGGCCGGGCACAAGCGCGCGGCCGGCCAGAAGTACCACCGGGCGACGAATTATCTGGTGCAGGCCGAGCGGATGCAGAGCGCCCGCTCACCGCAGCGCCGGGCGGTCTACCAGCGCTGTCTCGACCTGATGCAGAAGACCTTCGACCTGCTGGACCCGGCCACCAGGCGGGTCGCCGTACCGTTCGAGGGCACTCACCTGCCGGCGTACTTCACCTCGGCGGGCCCCGGCGCGCCCTGCGTGATCATGTGGAACGGCCTGGACTCCACCAAGGAGCACATGTACGTCTCCGGCTTCCCGCGGGAGCTGGCCGCCCGCGGCATCTCCACGCTCATGGTCGACTGCCCGGGCAGCGGCGAGGCCCTGCGCTTCGGCGGCCTGACCGCCCGGGTCGAGAGCGAGGACTGGGCCGCCGCCTGCGTCGATCACCTTCTGGCCGTCGGTGAGGTGGATCCGGCCCGGATCGGGCTGGTCGGCTGGTCGCTGGGCGGCTACTTCGCTCCGAGGGCCGCCGCCTTCGAGAAGCGCCTGGCGCTGTGCGTGGCCTGGGGGGCCAACCACAACTGGGGCGCGGTGCAGAAGCGCCGGCTGGACCGCGAGGGTGAGAACCCGGTCCCGCACTACTGGGACCACGTGCTCTGGGTCTGGGGCGAGACCGACGTGCGGGCGTTCATCAAGAAGGCCGGGGCCGTACACCTCGACGGAGTGGTCGAGCAGATCACCGTGCCGTTCCTGATCGCGCACGGGGAGAACGACCGGCAGATCCCCCTGGCCTACGCCCACCGGTCGTACGAGCAGGCGGTCAACAGCCCGCGCCGCGAGCTGCGCGTCTTCACGCCCGCCGAGGGCGGCGCCGAGCACATCGGCCTGGACCACCTGCCGCACGTCAGCGTGTTCATCGCCGACTGGATCGCCGGGGAGTTCGCATGATCGACCGGACCGATCCGGAGGGGGCCATCGCCGCGGCGGCCAAGCGCTGCTCCAACTGGGGCCGCTGGGGCGCCGGCGATGTCCGCGGCACCATGAACTTCCTGACCGACGCCAAGCGGGCCGCGGCGGCGGCGCTGATCCGGCGCGGCCGCTCGTTCTCGCTGTCGCAGCGCTTCGAGATGGACGGCCCGCAGAAGGGCTGGCGGCGCCGGACCAACCCGGTGCACACCATGCTGGACACCGGCACCGACGCGGCCGCCGGCATCCAGGGCTTCCCGCACGGGCTCGGCGGCGCCGACGACGTCATCGCCATGCCGCTGCAGTGCTCGACCCAGTGGGACGGCCTCGGGCACATCTTCGACCACGGGGTGGCCTGGAACGGCCGGCCCGCGGGCGAGGTGGTGACCAGCCTGGGCGACGCCGTCACCGGCATCGAGACGGTCGCCGACGTCATCGCCGGGCGCGCGGTGCTGCTGGACGTGGGCCGGGCGATCGGCACCGACGGCGAACTGCCCGACGGCTTCGCCATCACGCGGGAACACCTGGCCACGACCATCGACCGGCAGGGCCCGTCGGCGGCGGTCGGCCGCGGGGACATCGTGCTGGTGCGGACCGGCCGGCTGGCCCGGGCCCGCCGCGAGGGCTGGGGCGACTACGCCGGCGGCCCGTCTCCGGGCCTGTCGTTCACGACCGCGGACTGGCTGCACGGCACGGAGATCGCGGCGGTCGCGACCGACACGTGGGGTTTCGAGGTACGCCCGAACGAGTTCGACGATGCGTTCCAGCCCCTGCACCAGGTGGCGATCCCGCACATCGGCCTGTTCCTGGGCGAGATGTGGGACCTGGACGAGCTGGCGGCGGACTGCGCCACGGACGGCGTCTACGACTGCTGGCTGACCGCCGCACCCCTGCCGGTGACCGGCGCGGTGGGCGCCCCGGTCAACCCGATAGCGGTGAAGTAGGCGCTGGTCAGCCGAACCACGTCAGCGCCTGGCCGTGGGAGCGGGTCCAGGCCAGCGGCTTGCCGTCGAGGGACAGCACGTTGTAGAGCGCGTCGTCCGGCGGGGCCGGCAGCCCGTCGTGGGCCAGGACCTCCGCGGCCTCGTTGGCCACCCAGTGTCCGGGCAGGGTGGTCACCAGCTCGGCGAACGCCCTCCGGCGCGGCTCCGGCACCTGGTAGAGCACCGAGGTGTGCAGCACCACGAGCGTCGCGCCGGCCGGGGCCCGGGCGGCCAGGGCCGGCAGGTCGTCGACCAGGTCGCCGCGGATCAGCAGCGGCGGGTCGGCGGCGGCGACAGCGGCGGCTTCCCGCAGCCGGGTACGGCGGTGCTCGTGCTCGGGCCAGATCAGGAAGTCGAGCCAGGCGACGTCCGCCGGATCGGTGACGTCCAGCGGGTTCAGATCCAGGCCCGCCCGCCACACCACCCGCGGGAGCGTGTCCGGGGGGACGAGTCCGGTCGCGGCGCATTCGAGGAGCGGCGTTCCGGTGCCGACGGTGTGGTCGCCGTAGCGGTACGCGTACCGGTCCGGATAGAGACACAGCCCGGCCGAAGCACCGACCTCGATCAACGCCAGGGGCTGCGGCAGCGCCGCCAGGACCGGCAGGAGGACGGCGCAGCGGCCCGGCTCGTTGGTCTGCGTGGCCCGGGTACGCATCCGCGGCTCGATCGCCGGCCAGTTCGCCCGCGCCCAAGCCCGGAACCCGTCCGGCTCCCGCACCGGCCCGCCGAGCGAGCGCACCACCCCGAACAGCAGGTTCGGCTGCTGTTTGTCCGGTGGCAGCGTGCCGATGAGGGCCAGCAGCCCGGCGTCGGCGGCGACCGCGTACGAGAGGCGTTCGTAGGTGGGCGAGATCCCGTGGGCCTCGCGGGCGGCGAACTCGGCGTACGTGTCGGCGATGGTCATGCTGTCCTGTCTACCGCTGCTCGACCACCGTCAGCACAGGCTTGATGTCGAGGACCGGCGTCCCGTCGAGCGCTTCGAGGGCCACGATGGTGACCACCCCCGCCGTGACCTCGGCGACGGTCACCTCGTGCAGGCCGATCGGATTCGGCCGGTCCTGGGACCGGGTGCTGAACACGCCCGTCTCCGCGCGTTCGGGATCGTCGCGGGGCCGCACCCGCAGCGTCGCGCGGTCGGCCCGGTCCAGCCAGGTCAGCACGATGACCCGGTCGCCGGCGCGCAGGTCCGCGGCGGCCGGGGCTGCCTCGGGAGTCAGCTCGATCCGTGCTCGCGGTGCGCCCTCGTCGGGCTGGCGCGGCGCCTGGCGCGGGTCGGTGAGCGGGGACCGCACCACCCCGATCGGCACCACGACGATGTCCGGCATCCCGGCCTCCCCCATGACGGTGAACCCGAGCCTAGGCGCTCAGCCCGCTGCGGACGTACCCGCCGGCCCGGTTCGCCGTCGGTCGGTCGAACTACACGGCAGTAGTTCACGGGCGGCCGTGTGGCCCTGATCAGCAGCGGGTAGCCCGAACGGGTGACCATGCCCGAGGTGATCCCGCCGATGCTGGCCGAGGCCGGGCCGCTGCCGGTCGGCGACGGCTGGTCGTACGAGTTCAAGTACGACGGCGTCCGCGCGATCTCCTATGTCCGCGACGGCGAGGTGCGGGTGCTGTCACGCAACAACAACGACGTCACGGCCACCTATCCGGAGCTCGGCGCGCTCGCCCACCTGCTCGCCGGCCGGGCAGCGATCCTGGACGGTGAGATCGTCGCGCTGGACGCCGGCGACCGTCCGTCCTTCGCCGAGCTCGCCAACCGCATGCACGTCGCCGCGCCCGGTCCGGCGCTGCTGGCGGCGGTGCCGGTCGTGTACTACGTGTTCGACGTGTTGTGGCTGGACGGCGAGTCGCTGCTGGACGAGCCGTACGACCGGCGCCGGGAGGTGCTCGCCGAGCTCGCCCTCGAGTCCCCGGCGGTGCGCACGCCGCCGTACTTCGCCGGGGTCGACGGCACGGCGATCCTGCGCGCGGCCGAGCTGGGCGGCCTGGAGGGCGTCGTCGCCAAACGGCGCACCAGCCCCTACCGCCCTGGCCGCCGGTCAGCGGACTCGTGGACCAAGGTGCCGCTCATCCGTACCCAGGAGGTTCTGATCCTCGGCTGGAAGCCGGGCGCGGGCCGCCGGGCCGGGACCATCGGCTCACTGCTGCTCGGGGTCCTGGACGGGCCGGGTGCCCCGCGGTTCGCCGGGCACGTCGGCACCGGCTTCACCGACGTCATGCTCCGGCAGCTGCAGGAGCAGCTCACGCCGCTCGCCCGCACCACGCCGCCGGTCTCCGACGTCCCCCGCGAACACGCCCGGCATGCCCACTGGGTCGAGCCGGTGCTGGTGGGAGAGGTCGCCTTCCGCAACTGGACACCTGACGGGCGGATGCGCCACCCCTCGTGGCGGGGCTTGCGGCCCGACCGCACGCCGGCCGAGGCGCGCCGGCCGCCGGCACCCACCGAACCCGCTCCGGCCGAGGTCGAGGGGGCGCTGGCCACGCCGGACGGCAAGTGGCGGGTCGAGGTGATCCGGCGGGACGGGCAACGCTCGTACCGCCTGCTGCACGCCGACAACGTGATCGACGGCCTGGACCTGGCCTCGGTGGAGCAACAGCTCGGCCGGGCCGGGGTCGATCTCGGCGACCTCGACGAGGCCCGCCGCTCCGGTGCGGCGTGACCGCCGGTCAGGAGTCCTGGCTGATCGCGAAGGCGATGAGGGCGATCAGGACGAGCGGGACCGCCAGCCCGATCACGGCGATCGGCCGCTGCAGCAGCCGCGGGCCGGGGTTCATCGGCGGCCGGCTCGGCCCGTACGGGTTGGGCTGCGGCGCGCCGAGGTTGGCCACCTGGCCCCGCCTGACCAGGTTGATCAGCACCGTGATCGGCGTGATGATCAGCGAAGCCCAGCCGTACCAGCCCTGGATCAGCGTGCGGGCGGTCATCGCGCGGAACGTGGCCAGCCCGCAGTCGCGGCAGAACGGGCCCGGCTGGCTCAGGAACCGCATCACGATGACGAAGCCCTGGTGACCGCGGAAGGTCACCGGCGCGGCGGGCACGCTGCCGCACATCCGGCAGGCGACGACCAGGAACTGGCCCTGGGCGGGGACTGCCTGGCCCGGGACGGCGGCGGACTGCTGCTGGGGGTAGGACACGACTCTCCTCGGGAACTCCGACGACGGCGGGGCCGCGTCAGGTTACTGAGTGATCGCCGTGTCCGCTGCCCCGCTACTCCAGGATGAAAGTGGCGTCCGCCCGGTCGGTCGCCGTCGAGACAGCCTGTACGTAGATCAGGTTGTCGTAGTGGCGCAGGTACCGGCCGGGGTAGTTGACCGACTCGAACGACACCGTCCCGCTGCCGGTCAGGCCCGGTCGCCGCGTGAAGCTGGCGTCGGAGCGGAAGGCCGCCGTGCCGTCGTCGCGGCGTACCCAGCCCTCGAAGTTGCTGTGCCGCAGGTAGTAGCCCGGGAAGTTGGTGGACTCCAGGGACACCGTCCCCCCGCCGGCCAGGCCCGGGACCAGGCGGAACTGGGAGTCCGCGAGCGGCTTGACCGCGGCCTCCGTACGCGCCCGGTACTCCCAGTGGCGGACGAAGCGGTCCGGGTAGTTGGCCGACTTCAGGCGTACCGGCGTGGCGCCGTCGGGCACCGGGATGCCGAAGTCGGGGGTGCCGTCGGCGTTCCAGTAGAGCTTCTGCACCCGGGTACGGCGGTTCGGGTCCTTGAGCGGATCGCCGTTGATCGTCGGGTAGTTGCGGTCGTGGTAGACGAGGATGTCGCTCTGGCCGTCCTCCGAGGTGGTGAAGGAGTTGTGGCCGGGGCCGTACTGGCCGGTGCCGGCGTTGCTGACGAAGACCGGGTCGGGGGTCTTGGTCCACGAGGACGCGCTGAGCAGGTTGCTGGTGGCCGAGGCGGTCAGCAGCCCCAGGCAGTAGTTGGCGTCCGTCGCGCTGGCCGAGTACGTCAGGAACACCCGGCCGTTGCGCTGGATCACCGCGGGTCCCTCGTTCACCTCGACCCCGCCCCGGCGTTCCCAGGCCAGCGTCGGCACGGCGATCCGCGTCGGGGTGCCGGTGATGGTCCACGGGTTGCTCATCCGGGCGATGTAGAGGTTGGAGTTGGTGTCGATGCCCGGCTCCGCCTGCGCCCAGACCAGATACCGCACGCCGTTGGTGACGAAGGTCGAGGCGTCCAGGGCGAAGGTCTCCCAGGACGTACGGATCTGGCCCTTCTCGGCCCAGGAGGCGGTGAGCGGGTTGGCGCCGGTGCCTTCCAGCACGTACATCCGGATGGCCCAGATGTCGTTGGTGGCGCCGGCGGCGAAGTAGACGTACCACTTGCCGTCGATGAAGTGGATCTCCGGGGCCCAGATGTGCGCGCCCATGATGCCGCTGGTGTGCCGGCGCCAGATCACCGTCTCCGGCGCGGTGGACAGGCCCTGGATGGTGGTGGCCCGGCGCAGCACGATGCGGTCGTACTCGGGCACCGTCGCGGTGAAGTAGTAGTAGCCGTCGGTGTGCTTGACGATGTGGGCGTCGGCCCGCTGGTTGACCAGCGGATTGGTGTACTGCACCGCGGGTGAGGCGGCGGCCGGCGTGGCGCCCGTCAACGTCGCGGCGAGGAGACTGAGGATCGCGGCGGCGGCAATCAGGGCTGGGCGCCACCGGCCGGACCGGGCGGGGGGACTCGCGGGGACGGTCATGCGGGCCAGTGTTAACGGTCACAACAATCGGGTCAAGAGCCGACCGCGGCGACCAAGGCATCGGCGGGCGTCGACACCGGACGGTCGCTCACCTGGCCGTCACCCACCTCGATGACCCGCCACACGCCGTCGGTGCGCAACGCGAGGTCCACGGTCACGAACGGCAGCCCCAGCCCCGCGATCACCGGGGTGACCGCGGCCAGGTCGAGCCCGTCCGGCGGCAGCTCGTCCGGGCTGTCCGGATGGGCGCTGACCAGCCGGCACTCCCCGCGCACCCACCAGGTACGGACCTCGGCCCCGGTGAAGTCCTCGAACCGGCGCAGCACGAACCCGCCGGTGAACTCGTCACCGCGCAGCTCCCGCAACCGGCTCGCCACCCGCCAGGCCGCCGCGGCGTCCGCGAGCTCCGGGACGTAGACCGCCTCGTCCCAGTAGTGCTTCATCGACTTCGTCCAGTCCCGGAGCACTGCCGGCCCCGCGCCGAGCCCGGCCCGGGCCGCGTCGAAGGCGGCGCGGTCGGCACCGGTCGTCCACGTCGTGTCCGGGGTGAAGCCGGCCAGTTGTCCGGCCCACCCCGGCAGCTCGTGGGCGCGGCGGTACTGCTCGGGATCCGTCCGCAGTGTCACCCCACGTCCGGCCAGAGCGTCGGCCATCTCCGCGTACCGGTCGGCCCCCAGCATCCAGCCCCGGTAGACGGCACCGTCACCGGCGGGCACGCGGGACACAGCGGCGTCCGCGGCGCCCGCGGCCAGCCCGTCGTGATCGACCAGCGCGA
>NZ_JBEZGQ010000309.1:0-8316 GCF_040650095.1 Actinoplanes sp. NPDC048791
AGGTCGGCGATGCGGCGCCGGCCCGCGGCGAGCAGGGCGGTGAGCTGCGCCCGCTCGAACGCGATGGTGCTGCCCTCCGGGTCGTGCTCGTCGTCGGCGTTCGAGCTGCGGGAGGCCGCGAAGAGCTCGTGCAGCTCCTGGTCGAGCCGCTCCACCTGGGCCCGGGCCTCGGCCCGCAGGTGTCGCAGGGTGTCGTCGCGGTCCATCCCCCGACGATACGTTCCCTGACCGGGCCTAAGCTGCATTGCTGTGGATGACCTCGCGCACGCCCGGGTGCTCCGCGACCAGCTCGGGCCGACGTTCTGCCTGACCTACGTCAAGGACGCCGACGCCGCGACGGCCCTGCGCCGGCTGGGCGGATCCCCGGACACCATCCGCGAACGCGCGCCCGCGGAGGTGACCGGGCAAGTGCAGTCCGCCGAGGTCGGATCCCCCAGGATTGCCGTGGCCCTGGAGCTCGGCGCCTGGTCGGTGGTCATCGAGCCCGGCGGGGTTCTGGGCGCCGACCACGGCCTGCTGGAGGCGGCCTCGCGGGGCAGCGCGGCGGTCTCGGTGCTGCGCCACGACGCCGCCGCCGCGCACTTCGGCTACGCGGTCGACGGCACCACGATCATCGGCTTCGACCCCGGCTACCCGGCCGAGGAGACGGTCTGGGGAGCCGACCCGGGCATGCTGCGCCACCTGATGGACGCGCTGGGCCTGCGGGCGCCGACCGACGAGTACGAGCCCACCTGGCCGGACGCCGAGGCCCGGGCGATCGTGCTGGCCCAGCGGATCACCGGCGCCCGGCTCCCGGACCAGCCCCTGTCGGCCGCGCGGATCTCGGCCGAGCTGGAGCCCTGGTTCGTCACCGCGGCCACCGCCGGAGACCTGCTGCGCGCCGGCCGGCGGACCCCGTACGCCGCGGAGCTGGTCACCGCCGCGGAGGCCGCCGCGCCGCAGCTGCAGCGGTCCGTCGCGGTCGCGGAGGTACGCCGGCAGGCAACGCTCCTGGGCCTCGCGGACACCCCCGGCCTCATGCCGGCCATCGCATCCACGGACCCCGTGGCACCGGACTCCCCGCTGGGTAAACAGGTGCGCGAGTGGCTGGCCGCCGGCCGACGGGCAGGCCGTGACTCCGCGTTCCCCTGGTTCCTCACCGCCCTGCGGGGCGTACGGGACGCGGACCCCCGCGTGGCCCTGCTCGCCGCGCTGAAGCCGTACACGTCGGGCCTGCCCGGTCTCGCGGATGAGCAGGCCCGGACCGCGGTCCTCGCCGCCCTAGCCGACCAGGCTCGCTGACCGCCCGCTCAGCCGGGCGGTGATCGCCCGCAGCGCGGCGACGGTCTCCGCGTCCCGCTCCGCGTCGTCCTCGGTCGGCCAGGCGCTGCACTTGACGATGACCACGTCGGCCGCCGGGTCGACGAACAGGTACTGCCCGTGCACGCCCAGCCCGGTGAACGCGCCACCGTCCAGCGTCCACCACTGGTTGGCGTAGCCGTAATGGTCGTAGCCACTGGGGCCGAGCGCCCCGATCGCGAGATGCGCCACGTCGCGGACCCCGCTGCGGGCCACCCAGTCGCGGGGGACGATCTGCTCGCCGTCCAGGACGCCGCCGTGGGCCATCAGGAGCCCGAGCCGGGCCACGTCCCGCGCGGTCGCGTTGAACGAGCCGCCGCCGATCGCCGTACGCGGCCGGGAGCGGGACAGCCAGTAGTAGGCGTCGCGATCGGCGCCGATCCGGCTCCACAGGCGGTCGGTGGCGTACCGGGCCAGGGACCGGCCGGTGGCGGCCTCGAGCACCCAGCCGATGAGCTGCGCGTCGAGGGTGGAGTAGTTGAACCGCTCCCCCGGCGCCCCGGTGCGCCGGGCCGACCGCAGCACGTCCTCGACGCTGCCGCGGCCCAGGCAGGCCTCCTCGAAGCGCTTGATGTCCGTGCCGGGCACGTCCCACTGCTCGATGTCGCCGACGCCGCTGCTCATCGCCAGCAGGTCGGCGAGGGTGGCGGACTCGTAGGCCGTACCGGCGAAGTCGGGCCGGTAGTCGATCACCCGGTCGGTCAGGGCGCCGATCGCGCCGTCGGCCAGGGCGATGCCGACCAGCATCGAGGTCAGCGACTTGGACAGGGAGAAGAGCTGGAAGCGGGCCCGCGGACCGGCGAAGGCACCGGGGTACGACTCGTGCACGAGCTCGCCGCGGTGCAGCACGACGAAGGCGGTGGTGAAGGTCCGGCGGTGCAGGTCGGCGAGGCTCAGCTCGGCGCCGCCGAAGGTGTACGTCACGTCCAGCGGGCGGGCCCGGCCCGGCAACGGCCGGTGCACCGGGCCGCGGGCGACCCGCTCGGTGGGCAGCAGCCAGTTCATGTGGGTGAAGGTCCACTCGTTGAACGGCCGCCGCATGATCAGGTCGCCCTGGCGCTCCCACCAGGAAGAACTCGGCTGAAGGTGTTGCTGGTCGATGACACTGGTCATAACAGCCCCCGCTGTCCGATCGACGGTGCGTACGCATTACGTAACGCCTCGGACATGACTACGGAGTGGATCGGCGAATCGTTCGGCCCGATGGAATGAGTTTTTCACGGCCTGTCCAGGGCCGGATCAGCTGGACAGCGGGAGCACCACCCGGGACACCCCGAGCCGCACGCCGACCGTGGTGCCGGCCGGGTAGCGCAGCGTGTGGTCGCGTTCGGTGGAGATGAGCACGAGGCCGATCCGGTGCCCGGCCGCGAACACGTGGTCCTGGGTCTGCAGGTTCCAGCTGAAGGTGTACGTCTTGCCGGCGCGCACCGGCGTGCTGCGCGCGGCGGAGAGCCGGTTGCGCACGTCGAGCCAGCCCCGGGTGACGATCTCCGAGTCGGTGCGCGTGGTCACGTACTCCCGGCGGTTGAAGCAGCCCGGATCCTCCGGGATGCCGGGGCCGACGCAGTCCTGCACGGGCAGCGACCGCAGCCCGGCGAAGCGGTCGGCGGGACCGTAGTCGACCAGCAGCGCGGTGAGATAGGGCGACGGGCCGTCCACGTCGGCCCGGATGGTGACCTTCGGCGTGCCGGAGAGCCGGGTCTCGCGGGTCAGTGGCTCGGACAGGTAGGCCAGCCTGTTCGGGTCGGTGGCGAACTCGTCGTCGGCCAGCTGCTCGGCGGTCTGCGCCGGATCGTCGACGAACGACTCGCGGGTGCCGAAGCCGGACGGGGTGCGGCTCAGCGTGCCGCCCGCGCGCGGGAACATGGCGGTCGGCCGGGTGCCCGGCACGGGCCAGGACCGGGCGGTACGCCAGACGGTCGGCGCCACCTCGACGTCGGCCATCGGCTCGCGCATGACGCCGGTGTCGATCCGGTAGAGCCAGAAGTCGAACCAGCGGTGCAGCGTGCTGAGCCACTCGGCCCGCCGGACGTTGAACGGGTCGGTGTGCGCGGCCTGGTGCAGCCAGATCTTGCGCGGCACGTGCCGCTTCGCGAGCGCGTCCCACCACTGTCCGGCCTGCGAGGTCCGCACGTTGTCGTCGTGCAGCCCGTGCACGAGCAGCACGCTGGCGCGCACCTTGTCGACGTCGCGCAGGTAGTCCCGCTCGGCCCAGAAACGGTTGTAGTCGCCGGTGATCCGGTCCTGGTCGCGTTCGATCGCGGCCATGACATCGGCGCAGACCTCGGGATGCTCCCGGGTGAGCACTGCTTTGGCGAGCACGTCGGTGTCCTCACCCTGGAACCCGCCCGGAGCCACGACGCCGCCGTTGGCCCGGTAGTAGTCGTACCAGCTGGAGATGGCGGCGATGGGCACGATCGTCTCCAGCCCCCGCACCCCGGTGGCGGCGACGGCGTTGGGCAGCGTGCCGTTGTAGGACACCCCGATCATGCCGGTGCGCCCGGTCGACCACCCGGCCCGTACGGGGGCGCCGGCCTCGTCGAACGCGGCGGCCCGCCCGTTGAGCCAGTCGACGACGGCTTTCATGCCGAGCGTCTCGTTGCGCCCGCCCGAGGTGGGACATCCGTCCGACCCGCCACTGCCGAGACTGTCGGCGAAGACGACGGCGTAACCGCGGGGCACGAAATAGTTGTCCAGGTAGCCGGCGAAGGTCACGGTCTCGGCCGCCCGGTCGGCGCCGGTCACCCCACTGCGGCGCGCGCCGGCGGCGTCCCGGTCGATGTCGTCATGATTCGGTACGTCGTTGAGCCCGGCGTAGTACGGACTGGCCTGGAAGATGACGGGCACCCGGCGCTCGGTCCGCGGCCGGATGATCCGTACGGCGACCCGGTCGGGCAGCCCGTCGGCGTCACTGTCCACCGTGGTCTGCACCCACACCCGCTCACGCACGGCCTGGGTGTAGTCGTAGGTCGGCTCGGTGCCGGCTACGGGAGCAGCCTGCGCGACCGAGGCACCGGCGACCACTGTGAGCAGGGCGGTGCCGGCGGCCAGGGCACGCACCAGGAATCGAACGGAACGCATCGACGCACGCCTCCGGCACTCGGAACCAGATACCGGCCCGACCCTATCGTCTTTGATCGATGTGCGGGGGAAGCGCGACGCGTTCCGGACGCGTCGCCAGTTCGAGGAGAAAGCGCGACGCGGACCGGCCATTCCTTCGATCTACCGGATGCCGGCAGCCAGCAGAGGTAGCCGCCGCCCCGCAACCGGCCCCAGGCGATCAGGCCGCCGGACTCGGGGTGGATGGTGCCGATCGGTCCGTCACCGGCGGCGCGCAGCTGGGCCACCCGGTCACCGAGCTGCTGCAGTTGCGCGAAGAAGTCGGTGGCGGAGCCGTCCGGCGCGGACACAGTCGCCGGCCGACCGACACCGCGCCCAGCGTGTCGATCAGACGATAGAAGTCCGGCGGTGTTGTTCTCCCGAGCCGAGCATCCACAGCGTCCCAGTCGACGGCGGATCTCGGGCCCGGCGCGACCACTGCTTCCAGCTCGGCGACCGCGTTCACCGGCTCGGTCAGCGGCGTGCGCGCCTCACCCTCCAGCCAATAGCTGGCCCGCGGCCGCGCCCGGGTGGCGGGAGCGTAGGAGGACGGGCCTCCGGCGGGCTTGAACGCGACGAAGGTCGGTGGCTGGCGGGCCTCGGCCACATAGGCCAGCATCGGCACCGCCGACGGGACCGTGGTGATCGCGCGCATGAACTCAGCGGTGCTCAACCCGCGACCCCACCCAGGGCGGGATGGAGCGGATACGGGAAACCCTTCTCCTCGGCGTCGTCACGAAGCAGGGCGTATCCGCCCACCTCGGCGGCGTACGTGGCCGGATCCGCCTCGGCGGACGGATGCAGGATCTTCAGGAAGCTCTGGAAGACACCCGGCGGGAACAGCGAGCACAGCTCCCGGAACTCCGCCGGGTAGCGCAGACCGATGGCCTGCTCGATCCCCGTCCAATCCAGTTCGGTGGGCGGTGCCACCCATCCCACGTCCGCGCGGACGTCCGGCAGAGCACTCATGATCACTTCCGATTCTCGGTCAGGCACTCCGGACCGGCTCGTCGCCCGGCGTATCGGTTGGACACGGTAGTGAACCGGCACGATCTTCTGGCCGAACCGCCTCGTGCCGGACCGCACGCCCGAATGCCAGAGTTCCTCAGGTGACCTACGAACACGATGAGGAAGCCCGCCGCGAGGCCGCCGACCACGCTCTGAGCGAAGCCGATCTGCGGCAGCTGGCTGCTCAGGTCGCCGCCAAGCGGACAAGCCTGGGCGAGGACGGTTGGCGCGGCCAGTCGATCGCGTTCGCTCCCGCGAACTGGGCCGGGCTGATCGACGGCATGCCCCTCACTCAGCCGGGGAGGATCTCCCGCGGCGAGGTCTTCGACATCGCGGCCCGGGGATCGGTGGTCGATGTCTTCACCGCGAGCTTCGTCTGGGGCAGCGGCAAGCGCGGCTACGGCCCCACCCGCTGCCGCACCATCCTCGAGCTGGCCGGGACCGACCTCGAACGGTCACTGAAGCACGCGGCTTCGGCGCAGGACCCGATCGCCGCCTACGCGATCCTGTACGGCGGCTACGACCCGAAGAAGCGCGCTCAGGCAGGCGTTGCGGCGTGGGGCCGGCTCGGCGGGTACGGCCCGGCGTTCTTCACCAAGTTCCTCTACTTCACCACCCCGGGCGCCCTGATCCTGGACCACCGGCTGGCCACCGCCGTGCACCGGCTGACGAAGATGCCGTACCTGGTCACCTCCAGGGGCCGGTCCCGCGCCTGGAGTCCGTACCGCTATGCCGTGTATCTGCACTGGATGCACCAGACCGCGCACCGGCTGGCCGTCGAGCCGGATCTGCTCGAACTGACGCTCTTCGAACCTCCGCCGGCCGGGCCTGGTATCGACATGGGTCAGTAACATCTTTTGCGGCTGGGTGTCATCGGGCGGTCACAGAATCGGCGGACCGTGACCCGATCCTCGGAGGCAGCGATGGTCCACGATCTTCCCGGTGTCAGCCGGCGGCGGTTTCTGCAGTCTGTCGGGGTCAGTGGGGGTGCCGGCGCCCTGTTCGCCACCATGGGTGCGCTCGGTCTCGCCCCCGCCGCCGCCTCCCCCGCGCCGCCGTTCCAGGCCCCGCGCCGGTCCGACTTCACGCTCACCGGGCGCAGCGCCAAGAAGGTCGTGGTTCTCGGTGGGGGCGTCGCCGGGCTCGCTTCCGCGTACGAGCTGGGCAAGGCCGGCTATGACTGCACGGTGCTGGAGGCGCGCGGCGTCGTCGGTGGGCGCAACCTCACCGTCCGGGGCGGCACCACCGAGACCGATCTGGACGGGAGTACGCAGCGGGCCGCGTTCTCCTCCGGCGTTTATCTCAATGCCGGGCCGGCCCGGATCGCGCAATGGATGGTGACGCTGGACTACTGCCGCGAGCTGGGCGTGCCGATCGAGCCGTTCGTCAACGCCAACGCCGACGCGCTCATCTACAACGAGGCGGCCGGGATGCTGCCCGGCCGGCCGGTGCGCTATCGCACGGCCAAGGCCGATGTGTACGGCTACGTCGCCGAGCTGCTGGCCAAGGCCACCGACCAGGGTGCGCTCGACGCCCGGCTGACCGCGCAGGACAAGGAGCGGGTGCTGGCGTTCCTGCAGGGCTTCGGGGCGATCGGCGGGCGCGCCGACGACTGGGCCTACCGGGGCGGCGGCCGGCGGGGCTTCGCGAGTTATCCGGGGCCCGGCACGGATGCCGGGACGCCGCTGGCCGGGCCCGGGTCACTGGCGGACGTGTTCGCCAGTAACGTCGGCCGCTACTTCAGCTTCGAGTTCGGTTACGACCAGGCCATGATGATGTTCCAGCCGGTCGGCGGCATGGACCGGATCCCGTACGCGCTCAGCCGGGCGGTCGGCGCCGGCCGGATCCGGCTCGGCGCGGAGATCACCGCCCTGGAGGACCGGCCCGGCGGCGTACGCGTGACCTACGTCCAGCGGGGCCGCACCCGTACGGTCGACGCCGACTTCTGTGTCGCCGCGCTGCCGCCGCATCTGATGGCCCGGGTCCCGCACAACCTCGGCGCCGGGGTACAGGCGGCGCTGGGCTCGTTCCCGGCCACCGCCGCCGGCAAGATCGGGCTGGAGTACCGGAGCCGCTGGTGGGAGAACGACCTGCGGATCTACGGCGGCATCACCGAGACCGACCTGGATCTGGCCCACGTCTGGTATCCGTCGCACGGTTTCCACAACGACCGGGGGCTGATCGTCGGCTACTACAACACCGGCGCGAACGCCCGGGCCTACGGTGCGCTCACTCCGGAGCAGCGGGCTCTGCGGGCGGTCGAGCAGGGAGTGAAGATCCACGGCGAGAAGTACCGGAGTGAGCTGGCGGCGTCGTTCTCCGTGGCCTGGCAGCGGATGCGGCACCTGGAGGGCGCCTGGACCGCACCGCCGTACGGCACGCCGGGCTACAACCTGCTGCTGGAGCCGGCCGGGCGGGTGTACTTCGCCGGGGACTGGCTCAGTCACGAGGTGGCTTGGCAGCACGGGTCGTTCGTCTCGGCCCGTGCTGCCGTCACCGCCGTGCACCGCCGGGTGATGGCGGGCTGACCGGATGGCGGCCGGTCAGTTGTCGCACGCGATCTTGTTGCCGTCGGTGTCCAGCTTCTGCCGGTCCGCGGCGGCCACCTTCAGCTTCTTGAAGCCGTGCTCGGCCAGCCAGGCGCACTTGTCCGTGGTGCCCGGCGGGAACGTCCACGGGACGCACTGGGTGACCTCGCCGTAGTTGTGGTCGCAGCCGTCCACGTTCGGCCGTACGAAATGCGTCCTGGTCGGGGACGGCAGCGGCTTGAGCGGCTTGACGCCCGGCTGGCCCGCGTAGTTCTGCACGAACGGCTCGGCCACCGGCTCGGCCGGGCCGCCGGCCGGCGCGTCCGGTGGCGACGGCACCGCG
>NZ_JBEZGQ010000310.1:0-8300 GCF_040650095.1 Actinoplanes sp. NPDC048791
TCGTGACCCGGTTCAGCCGGCCGGCGCCGGACCGCTTCGACCGGGAGCTGACCACCTTCGTCCGGCTCCCGGACGGCACCTACCGCCGCGACGACGAGCACCACGGCAACGTGCTGATCGACACCACCACGGTCCCGGCTCTGCTGCGCGCCCACGGCGTGACGGCGACCGTGGGCGACTCCTTCGCCGACGACGAGCATCCGCTGCCGCCCGGTCTGAAGGGCGTCATCGGCTACGCGGCTAGCTGATCCAGCAGTACAGCCGCTGCTCCTCGGTGCGGGCCAGCCGGCCGACCGCGCCGAGGATCTCGGTCGCCAGCTCCGGGTCGATGGGCTCGCCCTCGGCGGCCCGGTCGGCGGCCCACTGCCGGCCGACCCGGTCCAGCTCAGTCGCGCTCGCGCGGCTCAGTGCCTGCTGGAGCTCTGCGGACGCGGCGACGATCATGGCGCCGTCGTCCTCGTCGGCGATGACCGACGAGGCGGACGCCGCGAGCGCGTCGTCGAAGCTGCGGCCGGTCAGCAGGCTGTCCCACTCCAGCAGGGCCAGGTCGGCGTCGAAGTTGCCGTAGGTGACCGACTCGTGGCCGGCGTCCGGACCGCCGTCGGCCTGGGCCTCGGCGGCCTCGTCATCGGCGGCGACGAAGAATCTGATGATGCTGCTCATCGGGGTATCCCATCAGAGCCGGACCCGGGCCGCGACGGGCAGGTGGTCACTGCCGGTCGCCGGAAGGGACCAGAGCTCGGTGACGGTCACCGACCGTCCCATGATCTGGTCGATCCGCGCCACCGGGGCCCGGGCCGGCCAGCTGAAGGCGAACGTCGACCGGGCCGTCCGCAGCTCCGCGCTGAGCGGCGCCAGCGCACGGTCGTCCACGGTGTAGTTCAGGTCGCCGAGGAGCAGCACCCTGCCGATCGGCTCGGCGGCGATCATCCGGCCGAGCCGGGCGGCGCTCTCGTCCCGCCGCGACGAGCTGAGCCCGCCCACCCCGATCCGCACCGAGGGCAGATGGGCGACGTAGACGGCGACGTCCCCGCCGGGCAGCTCGGCGACGGCTCGCAGTCCCCGGTTCCAGTCGGTGCCGACCCCGCTGGGCCGGATGTCGACCGGTGCCGCCTCGGTGAGCGGATACCGCGACCACAGCCCGACCGTGCCCTGCACGGTGTAGTGCGCGTACTCCACCGGCATCGCCGCGAGGTAGGCGGGCAGGGCAGTGCAGCGCGCTGGTCGGCGGTCTCGACGCCCTCAGCCACGACCCGCGCGCCCAGTCTGGCGCCCAGCTCCACCGCGCCCCGGACCACGGCGGCGGCCGCGGGCGAGTCGGTCATGTCGGTGACGAACGACCGGTCGACCTTCAGCTCGTCCACCGCGACCCGGGTGACGAACGACAGCGACGAGAAGCCGGTGCCGAAGTCGTCGACCGAGATCTGCACGCCCATCTCGCGCAGGGCGGCGATGACCTCGTCCACGACCTCCTGGTCGCTGACCGCCACCGACTCGGTGATCTCCAGGACCAGCCGGCCCGCGCCCAGCCGGTGCCGGCGCAGCGCGTCGGCCACCTGGGCCGGCAAAGTGGCGTCGAGCAGGCTGCGCGCCGACACGTTGACCGAGACGGGCAGCTCGAGGCCGTGGCCGGCCCAGTCCGCGGCGGCGGCCAGCGCGTGGTCGAGGACGTAGCGCGTGAACGGGGCGAGCAGCTCGCCGTGCTCGATGGTGTCGATGAAGTCGTTCGGGTTGAGCATGCCGCGCCGGGGGTGCTTCCAGCGGATCAGCGCCTCGACGCCGGTCGGCGCGCCGGTCTGCAGGTCGACCTCGGGCTGCAGGACGAGCACGAGCTGGTCGTCAGCGGTGAGCGCGTCGTAGAGCTCGGCCGGCAGGGCCAGGTGGTCGGTGCTGCTGGCGTCGTGCGCACTGTCGTACGCCGCCACCCCGACGTGCAGCTCCTTGGCCTGGTCGAGGGCGATGCCGGCCCGCCGGATCAGCTCGGCCAGGTCGGTCGAGCCGGCGCTGGACACGGCCACCCCGACCGCGATCTCGGTGACCAGCCGGACACCGCCGATCTCCATCGGCAGGCCGAGCTGGTCGACCAGCTCGCGGGCCCGGCGCACGGCCCGGGGCAGCGGGTTCGGCGTCTCGTGCAGCGGCGTGGCCGAGTCGGTGAGGGTGGCGATGGTCGGCAGCAGCACGGCGAACTCGTCGTCGCCGAGGCGGGCCACCAGTTCCTGCTCGCGGGCCAGGTCGGTGAGGCGTTCGGCCACCGTGCACAGCATGGCGTCGCCGGCCCGGTGCCCGAGGGTGCCGTTGACCTCGCGGAAGTCGTTGAGGTCGAGCAGCAGCAGTGCGACCTGCCGGTCCCGGTCGAACGAGTGCAGCAGCGCGTCGCCGTCGCTGAGCAGCGCGGATCTGTTCGCCAGGCCGGTCAACGGGTCGTGCACACCGTCGTGGGCCACCTTCTCTTCCAGCTGAGCCAGCCTCTCGTGCGCCGCCGCGTCGTGCAACGCGCCGGCCAGGGCATCCCCGTACGCGGAGACGGCGAGTTCGTCGCGGGCGACGGGCAGGGTCGGCTCGGACAACCACACGGTCAGCTCGCCGACCTCGGCGCCGCCGACCGTCATGGTGCGCGTGATCACCGGACCGGGCAGGGCACCCGGGGTGGGGTCGTGCGAAGCGCCGTCGGCCGCGTACCGCCGGGGGCTGCCGGTGCGCTGCAGGACCTCGATCTCGACGCGGAGGGCGCCGAACACGTCCAGCGCCCCGCGCAGGCCGGCCGCCGCGACGGCCAGCTCGGAGGAACCGCCCAGGGTGCGGGTGGCGCGGGCGAACGCCTCCCAGATCCGGCGTTCCTCCTCGGCGCGCAGGTGGTAGCGGTAGGTGCGTTGCAGCAGCCACAGCGACGGCGGCAGCCCGAGCAGCCAGATCGGCCCGTTGACCAGCGCGAAGAGGGAGAGCAGGCCGACCAGCACGTTGCCGACGAACATCGGCAGCTTGGCGTGCAGGGCGCGGACGGCGATCTGGGCCGGCGGGGCGTCCCGGTGCAGGGAGAGGGTCAGCACCGCGAGACCCATCGTGACGAGCAGATAGGTGAACGCGCCCGCGATGAGGCCGACCTGCGTGCGGGCGCTGCCGAGCGGTGCGGCGGGGCCGGTGATGGCGTACGCGATGGTGGTCGCCGCGGCGGCGCCGAGACTCAGCGAGGCGGCCAGGTGCACCAGGTCGGCGACGACACGCTGATCGTTGAGCCAGGTGATGACGACCCAGGCCCCGACGGCACCGAGCAGAGTGGCGGCGGGCAGCCAGCCGGGCGGAGCCAGGGCGAAGCCGACGATGAACGCCGTCTCGCCCCAGGAGATGCTCACCGTGCCGCGGCCGACCCGGAAACGCAGCCGGGCGAGTTGCGCGGCCGCCACGAGCAGGACGGCGACGCCGATCGCGCCGGCCGGTGAAAGCGACACGATTTCCGGCCCGCGCAGCGGAACGATCATGCCCGCCACGGCGACGAGCAAGGCCGTGACGACGACGATCCAGGTAAGGACCCGACCGGCTTTGGGTCGCGACGGCGGACCGCTCTTGACGGGGCTTCGATCGCGCCGGGCGTCGGTCGCGAGGACGGGCTGGGAAGTCATGCCACCCCCCTGCTGACCAGCGGCACTGGCGGATGCACGTGCATCTGCAGTGGAGGAAGCGAGGGCTGGAAGATGGTCATCGTCAGCCCCCTTTCCGCACAGGGTGGAGGGACGTCAAAGCCCCCCGGCGGAAGGCTAAGCCAATCCGGCAGAACGCAACAGGGGTTGACGGATGAGCACTGTCAATGTTCCGGCAGAGACAGAACACACCGGAGAGCGGCCGGCGGACCTTGACAAAGTGGAATCCAGTCCGATGTAACTAAGCGTTCTCGTCGCGCCGCTCGCCGGCCGCCGGGCCGTCGATCCGGTCCACGCCATTGACCTCGGCATCCATTGCCGAGGTGGGCGCGTCGGAGGGGTGCGCCGCAGCGCCGGTGCCACGCGGCGTGGCCCCGGGTCGCTGCAGGTCCGCATCCAGCCGAGCGATCTCGGCGGCCCGCTCGGTGGCCGCCGGATCCGGGAAACTGTCAGGAAGCCGACGCAACCGCTTGTTCATGTTGCGGATCAGCAGGACTGTGCTTATGGCCATCAGCACGATGATGAACAGACCCATCGGACCGGCCAGGCCGCCCGATCGGGTATCACCGAAGTTGTTGACCGCCACCACGAAGTCCATACCTTCACGGTACGCCTCAGCGGGCCTCGACCCGCTCGCGGATGCCGGCGAAGAGGTCGGACTCCGGCAGCGGGCTGTCGACCAGCGAGCGAACCAGCTCGAAGTCCTCGGTCGGCCACACCTTCTGCTGGAGCTCCATCGGCACGTGGAACCAGAAGCCGTCCGGGTCGACCTGGGTGGCGTGGGCCCGCAGGGCGTCGTCGCGAACCTCGAAGTACTCGCCGCACTCGATCCGGGTGGTGATCTTGTCGCCGCGGTCCGGCCGCTCCTCGCTGCGCTCGAGCCACTCCTTGTACGGCGACTCGAGACCGGCCGCGAGCATGCCCTCGTGCAGGGCGAGCATCCGGGCGCGGGTCCAGCCGGAGTTGTAGTAGAGCTTCAGCGGCTGCCACGGCTCGCCCAGCTCGGGGTGCTGCTCCGGGTCGCCGGCCGCGTCGAAGGCCACCACCGAGATCTTGTGGCACATGATGTGGTCCGGGTGCGGGTAGCCGCCGTTCTCGTCATAGGTGGTCATGACGTGCGGCTTGAACTCGCGGATCAGCTTGATCAGCGGGATCGCGCCCTCGGCCGGGTCGACCAGCCCGAAACAGCCCTCGGGCAGCGGCGGCAGCGGGTCACCCTCGGGCAGCCCGGAGTCGACGAAGCCGAGCCAGGCCTGGTCGACGCCGAGGATGGACCGGGCCTTCTCCATCTCGGCCCGCCGGATGTTCGCGATGTCGGCGATGACCTCCGGCCGGTCCATCTTGGGATTGAGCACGCTGCCGCGCTCGCCACCCGTACACGTCGCGACCAGCACCTCGACGCCCTCGGCGACGTAGCGGGCCATCGTGGCCGCGCCCTTGCTGGACTCGTCGTCGGGGTGCGCGTGCACCGCCATGAGACGCAACTGCTCAGCCACTGATTTCTCCCTCGACCGGGCCTTGTCGTCAGGACCCCGGTGCCGGCTGCGAAGATGGACACGGCCATTCTGGCCGATGGCACCGACATATTTCGCAGGAGAGGTCCCCCTGGTGAGCGAGACGCGCGCCACAGCTCCGGTATTCCCGCCGGGCCGCTACGGGCGGCGCCGCGACGGACGCCGCCGGTTGCTGCTGCCCGCTTTGCTCGCGCTCCTGATCGGGATCGCCGCCGTGTTCCTGGTGGTCCGGCTGTACGGGCAGTACGGCGACCCCGACTACGACGCGCAGATCGTCGGCTGGTCCGACGTCACCGACAAGCAGATGACGGTCCGCTTCAAGGTCCGGGTGCCGGCCGGGGGTTCCGCCACGTGCGGCCTGCGCGCCCGCGACTACGGTGGCGCGGAAGTCGGCCGCCGTACGGTGACCGTCTCGGCCGCGGGATCCGCCACGACGATCGACGCCAGCGAGGTCGTCCCGACGACAGCCAAGGCCGCCGTCGGTGACGTCATCCGGTGCGCGGCCGCGGGCTGACGCACCGGGTGCCGTGCGCACCGCTGGTAAGCTTGGTGATTCGCTCCGTACGCCTGTTCGTTCCACCCGTACGTTCAAGGAGAAGAGTCTGTGACCAGTTCAGAGGCGTCGAAGACCTGGCTCTCCCAGGACGCTTACGACCGGCTGCAGGCCGAGCTCGACGAGTTGATCGCAGCCCGGCCGGCCGTCGCCGCCGAGATCAACGCCCGCCGCGAGGAGGGCGACCTCCGCGAGAACGGCGGCTACCACGCCGCGCGCGAGGAGCAGGGCAAGCAGGAAGGCCGGATCCTCTACTTGAAGGAGTTCCTGCGCAAGGCGGAGGTCGGCGACGCGCCCAGCGCCGACAAGGTGGCACCGGGCACGGTCGTCACGATCTACTTCGACGACGACAAGAGCGACACCGAGACGTTCCTGCTCGGCTCGCGTGAGATCGCCGCGACCACCGACTACACGGTGTACAGCCCCGAGTCGGCGCTCGGCAAGGCGATCCTCGGCGCGGGCCCGGGCGACACCGTGACCTACACCGCCCCCAGCGGCGCGGACATCAAGGTCACCGTGGTCGAGTTCGCCCCCTTCGGCGGCTAGCCCGCAGACGCGAGATCCCGCCGGACCCGCTCGACGGGTCCGGCGATCTCGTGTCAGGGGGTTCCGGACAGCAGGGTCAGTGGGTAGCCCTGGCTGCGCAGTGCGCCGATCAGGGCGGCCGAGTGGTCCGGGCCGCGGGTCTCGACCGAGAGCTGCACCTCGACCTCGCCGAAGCTCAGCCGCGGGTTCTGCCGCGAGTGGGCCACATCCACGATGTTGGCCCGCTGCTCGGCGATCTCCGCCAGCAGCCGGGCCAGTTCGCCGGGTTGGTCGCCGGTGCGTACGGCCAGGCGCAGGAAGCGGCCCGCCGACACCAGGCCGTGCTCGATCACCCGGAGCAGCAGCATCGGGTCGATGTTGCCGCCGGACAGGATGGCCACGATCGGCGGCTTCAGGTCGACCTTGCCGGTCAGCAGGGCCGCCACCGAGGCGCCGCCGGCCGGCTCCACCACCATCTTGTGGCGTTCCAGCAGCACCAGCAGGGCCGCCGACAGGTCCTCGTCGGTCACCGTCACCACGTCGTCGACCAGCTTGCTGACGTGGGCGAAGTTCAGCACGCCGGGGCGCATCACCGCGATGCCGTCGGCGATGGTCGCCGAGCGGTCCAGGGTCAGCGGCTCCCCCGCCGCCAGTGAGGGCGGGTAGGCCGCCGCGCCGATGGCCTGCACGCCGATGATCCGGATGTCCGGGCGCAGCGCCTTGGCGGCCACCGCGACGCCCGAGATGAGGCCGCCGCCGCCCACCGCGGTGACGATGGTGCCGACGTCCGGGCACTGCTCGAGGATCTCCAGGCCGACCGTGCCCTGGCCGGCGATGATGTCGCGGTGGTCGAACGGGTGGATCAGGATCGCCCCGGTCGCGTCGGCGAACTCGCGGGCCGCCGCCAGCGCGTCGTCGACTGTCGTGCCGGCGTACTCGATCGAAGCGCCGTACCCCTTGGTGGCCGAGACCTTGGGCAGCGGCGCGCCCTCCGGCATGAAGACCGTGGACCTGGCGCCCTGCAGGCTGGCCGCCAGGGCGACGCCCTGGGCGTGGTTGCCCGCGCTCGCGGCGACCACGCCGCGGGCGCGCTCGGCGTCGGAGAGCCGGGAGATCCGGGTGTACGCCCCCCGCACCTTGTACGACCCCGCACGCTGCTGGTTCTCGCATTTGAGCCACGTCGGCACGCCCAGCGTGCGGGTGAGCGGCATCGAGTGCTCCAGCGGGGTGGTCTTGACGACCCCGGTGAGCAGGGCTCGGGCGGCCTCGATGTCGGCGAGCTCCAGCAGATCGGTCATGAGTCGAATCGTGCCACCCGGCTCATACGAAGGCGTGACGAGGCCACGGGTTGGCCACCTCGAGTTGCCCGGCGATGGCCAGGAGCAACAGCTCCGAGTCGGGCGGGCCGACGAGTTGCACGGCGATCGGCAGGCCGTCCGGGCGCAGGCCGACCGGCACCACGATCGCGGGCAGCCCGGCGATGTTCCACGGCGCGGCGTAGGGCGCGTACGCCATGTTGATCTGCATGTTGCGCCGCCAGCTGCCCGCGGCGTGCCCGTCGGCGGGCGGCGGCGCGGCCGCCAGAGCGGGCGTGAGCAGCACGTCGATGCCGCTCTCGGCGAAGAACTGGATGCTCTTCTCCCGCCAGGCGTCCCGCTGGCGCTGCCCGACCCAGCCGCGCCGCCACATGAGCTTGCCGAGCGCGATGTGCCGGCGGGTGCGCGGCTGCAGGGTCCGGACGTCCAGCCCGGCCGCGTCGGCCTCCCGGTACGCGCAGGCGAACCAGGTGGCAAGCCCGGCCAGGCCGACCGCGGTCGAATACGGCGGGTCGGCCGTGACCGTGTCGTGGCCCACACCGACGAGCAGCTTGGACGCCTTTGCCACTGCCTCGCGGTTGGGCTCGTCCGGGCGTACCCCGGCGACCGGTGAGCGCAGCGAGACGCCGACCCGCAGCTTGTCCGGCTGGACCAGCTTGGCCGGGGCGCGGCCCGCCATGACGCTGAAGCCCAGCGTGGCGTCCGCAACCGTGGTCGCCAGGACGCCGTTCTCGGTCAGCCCGAACCAGCCGTC
>NZ_JBEZGQ010000311.1:0-8289 GCF_040650095.1 Actinoplanes sp. NPDC048791
CGCGCTCGGCGAGAGCCCGGTCACCGTCGGATCCATGACAGACAGTTACTTGCTGTGCTTACTGTGGAACCTTGTGCGAGGCCCTGGTGCAGGCCGACCCGTTGAGGGTGAACGCGGACGGGCTGGCGAAGGAGCCGCTGTAGGTGCCCTGGAAGCCGAACGAGGTGCTGCCGCCGGCCGGGATGCTGCCGTTGTGGGCCGAGTTGCGGGCGGTCAGCGCGCCGCTGGTGCCCGACAGCGTGGCGTTCCACGAGTTGGTCACCGCCTGGCCGCTCGGGAGGGTGAAGCCGAGGGTCCAGCCGTTGAGCGCGCTGTTGCCGGTGTTGGCCACGGTCACGTTGGCCACGAAGCCGTTGCCCCACGAGTCGGCCGAGTAGGTGACCCGGCAGCCGGCGGTGCCGGCCGGCGGGGTGGTGGGCGGCGTGGTCGGGTTGCCCGGGTTGCTGCCGCCGCCGTTGACCGCGGCCGAGAAGTTCGTGACGGCCAGGCCGGTGCCGCCGATCCACGGCTCGAAGCCCGCCTGGATGCTGGTCAGATACCACGAGTTGGTGATCGCGCCGCGGTTCTTCACGTCGTTGATGAAGTCCAGGACGCTGAAGTTCCAGCTGGAGATCGCCGACGGGGCCACGTACGAGATGACGTTGTTGGAGCCGTTGCTGCCCTGCCAGACCTGCCAGGTGCGCCCGCCGATGGTGGTGTTGCCCACGACCGAGCCGATCGGCTGGATCGAGCCCTGGCGGTTGAACCAGATCATGATCTCCATGGCGTTGACGCCGTCGCGCTTGGGCGTCGGGTCGAGCCAGATGTCGTACGCCGCGTCGTAGGTGGCGCCGGAGACGTAGTTGTAGCTGATGCTGCTGGTCGCGCTGCTGATCGAGCTGACCTGCATCGGCAGGTTGGTACCGGGCGAGCAGTTCGTGTAGTGGCAGCCGACGAAGATGGCCGGGTAGGACACCGGCGCGCCGCTGGTGCTGCCGACACCCTGCTGACTGGTGATGGCGAAACCGGTGCTGGTGACGTTGATGCACTGCTGGGCCGAGGTGCCCCAGCGGTTGTTCATCACGACGTAACGGCCGCCGATGGTGGTGGAGCCGTACTGCTCGCAGATCTGCGTGTCGGCGCTCGCGGGACCGGCGACCACGAATGTCGTGATCGCGCCCGCGGCGAGCAGAGCGGCGGCCGTGACGGCCCGGATGACACGTCTCATGACTGCTCCTGGTGGTGGGGATGCCCCGGGGAGGGGGCGGCGTGGGAGCGCTCCCACGCAACGTACAACACATTGACAGGCGTGAGAAGTGTTGCGGAGAAGTTTCGTAAAGTTCTCCGCGCCGGTGGCCTGCCCAGCCCGGGTGCGGCGGCCCATTGGCCGGCGGCACGGCGGTCCGGACCGGGAGAATGGGACGGATGATCTGCGCGACATGCAGGGCGGACAATTTGCACACGTCGGCACGGCCGGACAGAATGAATACGCAGGAATTCTCATAGACAATGGCACCGTCCCGGGAGCAACCACATCATGGCCAAGCAGGTAATTACCCTTCTGACCGATGACCTCGACGGCGGCGAGGCCGACCGCACCGTCGAGTTCGGACTCGACGGTGTGAACTACACGATCGACCTGTCGGAGAAGAACGCCGGCAAGCTGCGTAAGGCGTTGGACCCCTACCTCGCGGTGGCGACGCGGGTCGGCCGGTCCGGTGTCGAGTCACGTTCCGCCCGCCGCGGTGGCGCCCCGGCGAGCACCGGCCGGGCCAGCCGCGACCAGAATCAGGCCATTCGGGAGTGGGCCGGTAAGAACGGCTACGAGGTCTCCGAGCGGGGCCGCATCCCGAGCTCGATCGTCGAGGCGTACCACAGCAAGCGATAGCTCCCGCACGGCAAATCGGCGCCGCCCGGTGGGCGGCGCCGATTTGTGCTTAAGGATGGTTAAGGCGTTCTCAGCCCAGGTACGGCAACAGCTTGTCCAGCCGCACCGGCAGGTCCCGCACCCGGATGCCGGTGGCGTGCCGGACCGCGTTCACGATGGCCGCGGGTGAGCCCACGATGCCGATCTCGCCGATGCCCTTGCTGCCCATCGGGTTGACCGCCCGGTCGTCCTCAGGGAGCCAGGCCGCCTCGATGGACTCGATGTCCGCGTGCACCGGCACGTGGTACTCGGCCAGGTCGTGGTTGACCCAGTCGCCCATCGCCGAATCCAGCACGCCCTCCTCGTGCAGGGCCATGCCCAGGCCCATCGTCATGCCGCCGATGAACTGGCTGCGGGCGGTCCGCGGATTCAGGACCCGGCCGACCGCGTACATGCCGAACAGGCGTGACACCCGGACCTCGCCGGTGTCCGCGTCCACCCGGACCTCCGCGAAGTGCGCGCCGTACGCGTGCTTGCCGTCCTTCTCCTGCTGCTGCACCTCCTCGGTGCTGTCGTAGACCGCCTCGTCGTTGCCGGAGCGGCGCAGCTCGCGGCAGGCTCCGGTGACCGCCCAGCCCCACGAGGCGCTGCCGGACGATCCGCCCGCCACCGACGCCTTGGGCAGCGTGCTGTCCCCGATCCGGACGCGGACCCGGTCGACCGGCACCCCGAGCTCGTCCGCGGCGATCTGGGTGAGGATCGTCCGGGCGCCGGTGCCGATGTCGGTGGCGGCCACCGCCACGTCGTACCGGCCGTCGGGCAGGGCGCGGACCCGGGCGGTCGAGGGCTGCGCCATGGTCGGATAGGTCGCGCCGGCGACGCCCAGGCCGACCCACCAGTTGCCCTCCCGGCGGCTGCGCGGCCGGGGATCACGGTCGGCCCAGCCGAACCGCTCGGCTCCCTCGCGCAGGCACTGAAGGTACTGCCGGCTGCTGAACGGGACGCCGGACTCGGGCTCGACCCGCGGCTCATTGCGAACGCGCAGCTCGATCGGGTCCATGCCGAGCTCCTCGGCGAGCTCGTCCATCGCGCACTCCAGGCCGACCATGCCGGGCGCCTCACCGGGGGCCCGCATCCAGCGCGGGGTCGGCACGTCGAGGCGGAGCAGGCGATGGCCGGTGTGCCGGTTCGCGGCGGCGTACATGTGCCGGGTGGCGACCGTGGTCTGCTCGGCGAACTCGTACAGCCGGGAGGTGTGCTCGACGGCCTCGTGGTCGATGGCGGTCAGCGTGCCGTCGCGCTCGGCGGCCAGCCGGATCCGCTGGATGGTCGGCGTGCGGTGGCCGACCATGCTGAACAGGGCCTGGCGGGGCAGGGCCAGCTTCACCGGCCGGCCCACCACCCGGGCACCCAGCGCGGCCAGCACCGCGTTGGGGCGGGCCGAGCCCTTGGATCCGAAGCCGCCGCCGACGTGCTCGGTGATCACGTGCACCCGCTCGGCGGGCAGGCCGAAGACGGCGCCGACCGCACCGGCCACGCCCGGCGGGTGCTGGTTCGAGTCGTACAGGACCAGGTCGTCGCCCTGCCACAGGGCGATGGTGGCGTGCGGTTCCATCGGGTTGTTGTGCAGCGCCGGGGTCCGGTAGGTCACGTCCACCCGTACCGGCGCGGCGGCGAAAGCCTGCTCCACGTCGCCGGAGCGGGTGTCGGCCGGGAACGCCGGGTTCACCTGCTCCGGGGAGTAGATCTCCGGGTGGTCGGCGGTCAGCAGGGTGTCGTGCGGCTCCTCGGTGATCTCCAGTCCGATGACCTGCGCGGCGCGCCGGGCGGCTTCCAGGGTGCGGGCGACGACCAGCGCGACCGCCTGACCGCGGTAGCTGATCCGCTCGGACTGCAGGACGGCCAGCTCCGGGTCGTCGGGCTGCTCCAGCCGCGGGGCGTTGCCGTGCCAGAGGACGGCGAGCACATCGTCGTCCTCAGTGGTCGGATCGACGATGACGGCGTCGAGGGTGCCGCGGGCCACGGGCGACTGGACCACCCAGGCGTGGGCGACGTCCTCCACCGGATACTCGGCGGCGTACCGGGCCGCGCCGGTGACCTTGGCCGGGCCCTCGATCCGGCCGAGCGGGCGGCCGACGGCGGGTGCGGTGGTGGCGGTCATCGGGCGGCTCCCGTCAGGCCGGTCAGCGTCGCCGCGACCAGGTTGCGGATCAGCGTGACCTTGAAGGCGTTGTCGCGCAGCGGTTCCGCGGCGGCGAGTTCGGCGTCCGCCGCGGCCAAAAAGGACTCACGGGTGGCGGGGCGGCCGAGCAGGGCCTGCTCCGCCGCGTACGCCCGCCAGGGTTTGTGGGCCACGGCGCCGAAGGCCAGCCGTACGTCGTGCACCACGCCGTCCTCGGCGTGCACCGCCGCGGCCACCGACCCCACCGCGAAAGCGTAGGAGGCCCGGTCCCGGGCCTTGCGGTACGCGGACACCCGGGCCGCCTCCAGCACGGGCAGGTCCACCGCCGTGATCAGCTCCCCGTGCCGCAGCACGGTGTCGACGTGCGGGGTGTCGCCGGGCAGCCGGTGCAGTTCGTCGAGCGGGATGCCCCGCTCGCCGTCGGGCCCGGTCACCCGCACGGTCGCGTCCAGGGCGGCCAGCGCGACGGCCATGTCGGACGGATGGGTGGCGACGCAGTGCTCGGAGGCGCCGAGGATCGCCAGATTGCGGTGGTCACCGTCGCGGGCCGGGCAGCCGGTGCCGGGCGCGTGCTTGTTGCACGGCTTGGTGGCGTCCATGAAGTACCGGCAGCGGGTGCGCTGCAACAGGTTGCCACCGGTGGTGGCCATGTTGCGCAGCTGCCCGGAGGCGCCGGCGAGCAGCGCTTGGCTCAGCACCGGGTACGACCGGCGGACCTCCGGATGCGCGGCCAGGTCGCTGTTGCGCACGCCGGCGCCGATCCGCAGGCCGCCGTCGGGCAGGGTGGTCACCTCGTGCAGCGGCAACCGGTTGATGTCGACCAGCACGTCCGGAGTGGCCACACCGAGCTTCATCAGGTCGACGAGGTTGGTGCCCCCGGCCAGGAAGGTGCCGCTGGGCGCACCGGCCAGCAGGGCGACGGCCGAGGCGACGTCGTCGGCGGGTGCGTACTCGAATGTCCTCATCGGCCGGACGCCTGCGCGATGGCCGGGACGATGTTGGCGTAGGCGCCGCAGCGGCACAGGTTGCCGCTCATCCGCTCGCGGATCTCGGCATCCTCGAGGCGCACGTCGTCGCCGCGGGTGACCGCGCTGGGCCAGCCGCGGGCCACCTCGTCGAGCATGCCCACCGCGGAGCAGATCTGCCCGGGCGTGCAGTAGCCGCACTGGAAGCCGTCGTGATCGAGGAAACCCTGCTGCACCGGGTGCGGCTCCTCCTCGGTGCCCAGGCCTTCCACGGTGGTGATCCGGGCGTCCTGCTGGCTGATCGCCAGGATCAGGCAGCTGTTCACCCGGCGGCCGTCGAGCAGGACGGTGCAGGCGCCGCACTGGCCGTGGTCACAGCCCTTCTTGGCCCCGGTGAGGTGCAGGTGCTCGCGCAGAGCGTCCAGCAGGGTGGTGCGCGGGTCGAGGTCGAGCGTGTGCTCGACGCCGTTCACGACGAGATCCATGGACGGTGCCTACCCGCGGTCCGGTGGTTCAACCGCGGCCCGCCGGGTACCAGCACACGATGCGAGTGGTGATCGTCGGAGCGACCGGCAACTCAGGCACGGCCCTGCTCCGCCGGCTGCGGAACGAGCCGGGCGTCGATCTCACCGGGGTGGTCCGCCGCCTGCCGCCCGGGGTCGAGCCGTACGACGCGGTGGAGTGGCACTCCTGCGACATCGGGGCTCCGGGCGCCGCGCAGCAGCTGACCGAGATCTTCCGGGGCGCCGACGCGGTCGTGCACCTCGCCTGGCAGATCCAGCCCAGCCACGACCAGCGGCTGCTGTTCCGCACCAACGTGCTGGGCAGCCGGACGGTGGTCGAGGCCGTGCTGCGCGCCGGGGTGCCGACGCTGGCGTACGCCTCCTCGGTCGGGACCTACGCGCCCGGCCCGAAGCACGCGTTCGTCACCGAGGCCTGGCCCCGCACGGGTGTGCTCGGTTCCTCCTACAGCCGGCACAAGGCGCTGGTCGAGGGTCTGCTGGACCGGGTGGAGTCGGATCACCCGATGCTGCGGATCGTCCGGCTGCGGCCGGGGCTGATCTTCCAGCGGGACATCGGTACGGAGATCGGCCGGTACTTCGCCGGCCCACTGCTGCCCGCGCGGCTGCTGAAGTCCGGGCGGATCCCGGTGATCCCGTCGCATCCGGGGCTGCGGGTGCAGGCGGTACACGCGGACGATGTGGCTGACGCGTACGCCCGGGCTCTGCTGGCCGATGTGCGGGGCGCTTTCAACGTGGCCGCGGGTCCGGTGCTGGATCCCTCGGTCGCGGCGGCCGCGTTCCGGGGCCGGGAGGTGCCGGTGCCGGGCTTCGTCCTGCGCGGCGCGGCCGATCTGAGCTGGCGGTTGCGGTTGCAGCCGGTCGACGTGGGCTGGGTCCGGCTGGGGCTCAAGGCGCCGCTGATGTCGTGCGACCGGATCAAGGCGGAGCTGGGCTGGCGGCCGCTGGTGGACGCGGTGCACACCCTCAAGGAGCTGGTGGCCGGCCTGGCTGACCGGGCCCACACAGACAGCCCGCCGCTGTCCGGCGATCCCGCGCTGCCGGGCCGCCTGGGCGGGGTCCTGCGCGGCCGGCTGCCCGGCTCGGGCAACCCTTACTGACCCGCAGCGGCAGGCCCGGCTGCCGAAGCCTCCGGGCCTGTCGGAACACCGTATGGCGGGTCAGCGTCGGCCACCCCCGGTGCTGATGATGACCACGCCACCGCCACCGCCACCGCCACCTCCGCGGTAGCGGTAGCAGTGCCGGCGGCGGTCGTCGCGGCTCGGAGTGCGAGCGCTCCAGTCATCGCCGTCGTCCCAGTCGTCGTACCAGTTGTGGTGCCAGGGGAACCAGTGGCCGTTCGATTGGTACCAGCAGTGCCGCCGATGATCGGGGGCGGAGCCGGTGGCGGAGGCGGGGGCCGCGATAGCGAGGCTGGAGCCGGTCGCCAGCAGCACACCGGCGAGGAGCAGGCCCGGACGTCGCATGGTTTGTCCTTTCAGGGTCGGTTCGATGAACACCCGAAAGTCTTTCGCGTTGGTTCCGGGCCCGAGGGGGCTTCCGGAGAAAAATCAAATGCAGTGGAAAAGTCAGGCCACAGCGAGCGGCAGCGGGTTGCGCAGCCAGGCCAGCGCCTCGGTCGCGTCCAGCGGCGCCGAGTAGTAGTAGCCCTGCCCCAGCGGACAGCCCAGCTGGGCCAGGATGAGCCGGTGGGTGGCGTCCTCGATGCCCTCGGCGACCACGGTCAGATTGAGCGTGCGGGCCAGGCTCACGATGCCCGCCACCAGCGCGAGCTGCTGCTCGCTGCCGACCATGTCGTCGATGAAGGTCTTGTCGATCTTCAGCACGTCGATCGGGCGCTGCCGTAGGTAACCCAGCGACGAGTAGCCGGTGCCGAAGTCGTCGATCGCGATCCGCACGCCGAGCTCCTGCAGCACGGCCAGATCAGCCCAGATCTGCTCGTCGTCCCCCATCAGCAGGGTCTCGGTGATCTCCAGCATCAGCGCCCGGGCCGGCACCCCGGCGTACTCCAGCGACGCCTTGACCTGCTCGACGAAGCCGGACTGGCGGAACTGGCGGACCGAGACGTTGACCGAGACGTACGGCTGGCGCGCGCGCGGCAGGATGCGCCGCCACTGCGCGACCGTGTGCAGGGCCTGGTCGAGGACCCAGCGGCCCATCGGGACGATCAGCCCGCTCTCCTCGGCCACCTCGATGAACTCGTCCGGCGCGATGATCCCGCGCTGCGGATGGTGCCAGCGGACCAGCGCCTCGAAGCCGACCGCCTCGTCCGTGGCGAGATCGACGATGGGCTGGAACTGGAGCAGGAAGTGGCCCTCGTTGACCGCGTGGTCCAGCGCCGAGCGCAGCTCCAGCCGCTCCACCATCGCGCTGTGCAGGTGCGACTGGTAACGCCGCCACTGGTTCTTGCCGGCGCCCTTCGCCACGTAGAGGGCCAGGTCGGCCTGCCGCAGCAGCGCGTCGGCGGTGTCCGCCTCCGGCGTGGTGGTGATGCCGATGCTGGCCACGGCCTGCAGCGACCCGCCGTCGACGATGATCGGCTCGGACAGCGCGGCCAGGATCCGGGTGGCCGTCTCCTCCACCGCCCCCGGGTCCTGCACGTTCTCCACCAGCGCGGCGAACTCGTCGCCGCCGAGCCGGGCGGCCGTGTCGTCGGCCCGCAGCGCGCCGGCGATCCGGCCGGCCACCGCGATCAGCAGCTGGTCGCCGGTCGCGTGGCCCAGGGTGTCGTTGACGACCTTGAAATCGTCCAGGTCGATGAAGAGCACGCCGACC
>NZ_JBEZGQ010000312.1:0-8282 GCF_040650095.1 Actinoplanes sp. NPDC048791
GGCTCCGGCCCGGCCCTCGGCTCCGGCCCGGCCCTCGGCTCCGGCCCGGCCCTCGTCCTCTAGCCTCTGGCCTCCGGCTCCGGTTCCCGGCCTTGGCTCCCGGCCCTCGGCCGCTGACCTTCGACCCGGCCGGCGTCGGCCCCGCAATTCGGCCGTGACCCGCCGCCGGCCGCATTCAGGCGACCCCGACCCTGTGCCAGCCACGGCCACCGACCCAGCCCTCGGCTGCAAACCCCGCACTCGACCTATGCGCCGTCGCCGTCGCCCGACCTCAGCCTGACCGCCGACTCGTCCCTCGGTCGCGGCCCAAGATCTGGACCTCCATCCCTTGAGCTCACGGCCCGCCCCGACCCGATCCTTGAAAGGACCTACTGCCGACCTGATCCTCGCCCAAAGACCGGACCCCAATTCGGGCGGCAACCCGGTCCTTCATCAGGCGGCCACCCCGGGCCTGACCCAACGCGGGCCCGGCCGGGCCAGGAGCCGGGCCCGCGTCCCCTGCCTCAAGCTCGACGTCGGCTGCGACTCAAGCACTCCCTCAGCCCGCGCCCGCCCGAGTCTGCATTTGCCCGAGCTTCTCAGCTGCGGCCTCAGCTTCACCTATGAGCCCGGTACCGGACGGGATCCGGTCCTGCCCCCGACCCGGGGCCAACGCCAGCTGCCACCTCGCCCCACCACGCCGACTCAACCACCGGCAGCCGCCGCCTCGTCGCAACCTCGAACAACACCGTTGGCCAAGACCCCGTCCGCGGACCACCCACTGTCCAGGTACCGAAGCAATCCCCCGGCGGATGAAACCAGCTCCCACCTCCACCGTCGATTGACGAGGCAGACGATGAAGGCAGCCAGCCAACCCAGAAAGCCCACCCAAGAACCCACATGACACAAACGGTGGGCACGGCGGCCGCACCTGCGAAAGCCAGCCGCACCAAGCCAATAAAACAGGGTGGCCACCCCCACCCACGCGGGACGACCACCCTGAGAAGAACAACAGATCAAGCAGCCCCCCGAGCCACCGCCCGCCCAACCAGAGCCGCCAGCATCTTCCCGAAGTCCAACCCCTCAGCCTGCACAGCCAACGGCAGCAAAGAAGTCTCAGTCATCCCAGGCGACACATTCACCCCGAGCACATGCGGCCGCCCCTCGGAATCCACGATCAGATCCACCCGAGAAAGGTCCCGCAACCCCAAAGCCTCATGCGCCGCCAACGCCGCCTCAGCAACCGCCCCTGCCACGGCACCAGACAACCGGGCAGGAGCATGCCAAGTAGTCAACCCAGCCGTGTACCGAGCCGCGTAGTCATACACCCCGTTCCGGGGAACGATCTCCACAGCCGGCAGAGCCTGCGGCCCAGATCCCAGATCAACCACCGACACCGCCACATCAGTGCCCGGCACGAACCGTTCCACCAAAGCCGTCGAGTCGTACGCGAAGCACCCCACCATCGCCGCCGGCAGAGCAGCAGCCTCCCGCACCACCGCCGCCCCCAGGCCCGACCCGCCCTGCGCCGGCTTGACCATCAACGGCAACCCGAGCCGCTCAGCGATCCGGTCCAGCACCGCCACCGCACCCAGCTCCGAGAACCGGTCGTGCGGCAACGCCACCCAGTCCGGCGTAGGGATCCCGGCCTCGCGCAGCATCGACTTGGCGGTCGGCTTGTCCCAGGCGAGCCGGGCCGCGCGCGCGTCGCAACCCACGTACGGGATGCCGCACAGATCCAGCACCCCGCGCAGCGACCCGTCCTCCCCCGTCGCCCCGTGCAGCGCGATCACGACCGCATCCGGCGGGTCCTCGCGCAGCGTCGGCAGCAGCGACACATCCGCGTCGCGCATCTCCGCCGACAGACCGGCCGCGCGCAGGGCGTCCAGCACCCGGCGGCCCGAGCGCAGTGACACGTCCCGTTCGTAGGACAGGCCGCCGGCCAAAACCAGCACGTGCGTTTCTGATGGCGTACGCATGGTGTTGATCATGCCAAGTCCGGGCCGGGAGTGTCCGCGCCGGCGTGGCCACGACGGCGCGACGGGGTTGTCGGTCCGAAGACCGCGCGCATCGCCAGCTCCTGTTCCATTACGCCGGCCAACCGGCGCACGCCTTCGCGGATGCGTTCGGGGGGCGGGAACGAGAAGTTGAGGCGCAGGTTGGTGCCGCCGGTGCCGTCGGCGTAGAAGCCCGTGCCGGGCACGTAGGCGACGCGGGCCGCGATCGCGCGCGGCATCATCGCCTTCGAGTCGAGGCCTTCCGGCAGGGTCGCCCAGACGAACAGGCCGCCCTCCGGCCGGGTCCACGTCGTGCCGGCCGGCATCAGGTCACGCAGTGCGTCGAGCAGTGCGTCGCGGCGCTCGCGGTAGATCTCGCGGTAGGTCTTGATCTGCTCGCGCCACGGCATGGTCGACAGATACTGCGTCACGGCGCCCTGTGCGAACGCGCTCGGGCACAGGATGTTCGCCTCGCTGGCCATCACCAGCTTTTCCCGTACGGCATGAGGGGCGAGCACCCAGCCGACCCGCAGCCCGGGCGCGAACGTCTTGGAGAACGTGCTGACGTAGATGATGCCTTCGCGCCGGCGGGCCCGCAGGGGCCGCGGCGCCTCGCCCGCAAAACTCAGCATCCCGTACGGGTCGTCCTCGACCACCAGCATCCCGTGCCGTTCGCAGATGTCGAGGATCTCGTCGCGGCGGGCGTCGGTGAGCGTGACACCGGCCGGGTTCTGGTACGTCGGGATCGTGTAGAGGAACTTCGCCCGCCCGCCGGCCTCGACGATGGCCTGTTCCAGCGCGGCCGGCACCAGGCCCTCGGCGTCCATGGCCACGTGCCGCACCTGTGCCTGGGCAGCCTGGAACACGCCGAGTGCGCCGACGTAGGTCGGCCCCTCGGCGAGCACCATGTCACCCGGGTCCAGGAACAGCCGTGCCACCAGGTCGAGGCCCTGCTGGCCGCCGACGGTCACGACCACGTCGTCCGGGGACGCCCCGACGGACGCGTCGATGCCGGACAGGCTCATGACCTCACAGATGCGTTCGCGTAGCTCGATCGTGCCCTGGCCGATGCCGTACTGCAGGCTGGTCGTGCCGAGCTCGGTCGCGAGCCGGCCCATCATCTCCCCCACCGCGTCCAGTGGCAGCGCCGCGATGTACGGCGACCCACCGGCCAGCGAGACCACCTCGGGCCGGCTCGCCACGGCGAACAGGGCGCGGATCTCGGAGGTCGTCATCCCGCGGACCCGCCGCGCGTACCGATCTGTGTAGTCGTCCTGGGTCGTGCCGGTCATGCGGCTCACCTCGATAAATCGCTGGTCACATCGGCGTCCATGCTAAAGGTCCGACGCATGGGGCCGCCTGCGGTTAACGACCGTTACGCTCCCGTTCAAGGCCATTGCGGCGTAGTATCCGTGCGGGGGCGCGGACGAGCACGTGAACAGGACCGTGCTTCGAGTCCGGAAAATTGTCGATTCTCAAGGGGTCCCGCATGTCGCGACGCCTGGTCAACCTGACTCTCGACACGCTCGAGGATCTGCCCCGGCCCTGCCGCCAGTGCGTCTACTGGGAGCTCGATCCGGTGTCCGCGGAGCGGGCCTGCGCCTCCGGGGATCCGGGCCTCGAGAAGGAGGCCTGGGTGTCGCAGACCCTCCTCGAATGGGGGAGCTGCGGAAAACTGGCATACGTCGACGGGATGCCCGCCGGTTTCGTCATGTACGCCCCGCCGGCGTACGTGCCGCGGTCCATGGCCTTCCCCACCTCGCCGGTCTCGGCGGACGCGGCGCTGCTGATGACCGCGCACGTGGTGGCGGCGTTCGCGGGCGGCGGCCTCGGCCGGATGCTCGTCCAGGGGGTCGCGCGTGACCTCACCAAGCGCGGGGTGAAGGCGATCGAGGCCTTCGGCGACGCGAAGTTCGGTGAGGCGGGCGACGGCGAGGAAGGCTGCGTCGCCCCGGTCGACTTCTTCCTGTCGGTCGGTTTCAAGACCGTCCGCCCGCACCCCCGTTATCCGCGGTTGCGGCTGGAGCTGCGGACGGCCCTGTCGTGGAAGTCCGACGTCGAGTACGCGCTGGAGAAGCTTCTCGGCTCGATGAGCCCGGAGACGCTGCTGCGGCCGGTGCGTCCCGCGGCCGCCACCCGCTCGACCCCGAACTGACCGCTCAGGCGTTGCGGGACGCCAGCGCCAGCCGCAGCTGCCGCACGTCGATCGAGCCCGTCGGCACGTCGGCCTCGACGGGGAAGTACATCCGCTGGACCGCGGCCAGGATCGCCTCGACGACCTGCTCGCGGAAGGCCGGGTCGACCAGCCGTTCCCGGTCGGTCGGCGAGGTCAGGTAGCCCAGGTCGACCCGGACGGCCGGCATCCGGGTCAGCCGGAGCAGCTCCCAGGTCTTGGCGTGGATCCGGCAGTCGCGCATGCCGGTACGCACGACGATCTCGCGCTGTACCAGGTTGGCCAGCCGCTCCCCCACCGTCGAGGTGAGCCCGTTGCCGGTGCCGTAGTGGTATGTCGCCACGCCGTCCGCGGCCGGGGTCTCCTGGCCGTCCAGATGCAGTGAGATGAACAGGTCGGCGCCGAGGCTGTTGGCCAGGGCCGCCCGCTCCTGCCCGGTCATCGGCTGCAGCGGGGACGGGCCGCGGGTCAGGTGCACGCGCATGCCGGCGGCGAGCAGCCGGCCCTCGAGCCGGTTGGCCAGGTCGAAGACCAGGTCGGCCTCGGTCCACCGCAGCTGCCCGTCCGGCACGACCACGCCCAGGTCCTCGGCGCCGCCGTGGCCCGGGTCGATCACGATCGTCTTGCCGACCAGGCTGGAGCCGGACTGGCGGAACGCCTCGGCCTCGCGCAGCCACTGCGGGCGGCCACCGACGACCTTGCGGCCGAGCCGGCGCAGCGCCTTCATGGTCTGCGGGCCGCACGAGCCGTCCGGGGTGAGCCCGACCTCACGCTGGAACTGGGCCACGGCGCGGGCGGTGCGCGGGCCGTAGATGGCGTCGGCGCGGCCGCTGTCGAAGCCCATCTCCAGGAGCCGCTCCTGCAGCGCCCGGACGTCCTCGCCGACCAGCGACGTCGGCACCGAGTGGTAGAGGGTGCGGGCGCCGAGCTTCCAGCGGGCGCCGTCGAGCGCCTGCCAGGTCTCGGGGCCGACCAGCCCGTCGACGCCGATGCCACGGCTCTGCTGGAAGGCCCGTACGGCGTTCTCGGTGGCCTCGTCGAAGGTGTCGGCGACCGCCGGCAGCAACTCCAGGCCTACCAGGATCGACTGGATCTCCTCGACGGCCGGTCCGGTGTCTCCACGTCGGATCGAACGCACGCGCGGCTCCCTAACGACTGGGGGGAAGAGCAGAGGGCAACTTACGGAGCGTACTCCTGGACACCGGCTCGCGATGAGTCACGGCAACGGGCAACGCCCCGCATCCAGCTGGATGCGGGGCGTCGTGATACGGCTCAGAGAGCCGACTCGATGAAGTTGACCAGGGCACCCTTGGGCTTGGCGCCGGCGACGGAGTTGACCGCCTCGCCGCCCTTGAACATGGTCAGCGTCGGGACGGACATCACCCGGTAGGCGCGGGCGGTCTCCGGGTTCTCGTCGATGTTGACCTTGACGATCTGGACCCGGTCGCCCATCTCGTTGGCGATCTCGGCGAGCAGCGGGTCGACCTTCTTGCACGGTGCGCACCACTCCGCCCAGAAGTCGACCAGCACCGGCTTGTCGGACTGCAGCACGTCGGTCACGAACGTGGCGTCGGTGACGGCCTTGGTTGCTCCCACGGAAAACCCTCCTGAATTACAGCTCTACGAACGAGGCGATGAAGCGTTCCGCGTCGAGCGCGGCGGCGCAACCGGTGCCGGAGGCCGTGATGGCCTGGCGGTAGGTGTGGTCGACGAGGTCGCCGGCGGCGAACACGCCTGGGATGTTGGTGCGGGTGCTCGGGTGGTCGACCTTGACGTAGCCCTCGTCGTCCATCTCGATCTGACCCTTGAACAGCTCGCTGCGCGGGTCGTGGCCGATCGCGACGAACACGCCGGTCACGTCGAGCACCTTGGTCTCGCCGGTCTGCAGGTTGCGCAGCCGGGCGCCGGCCACCTTGCCGTCGTCACCGAGGATCTCGTCGACGACGGTGTTCCACTCGACCTTGATCTTCGGGTTGTTCCGGGCGCGCAGCGCCATCACCTTGCTGGCGCGGAACGAGTCACGGCGGTGCACGATCGTCACGGTCTCGGCGAAGCGGGTGAGGAAGGTCGCCTCCTCCATCGCGGAGTCACCGCCGCCGACCACGATGATGTGCTGGTTGCGGAAGAAGAAGCCGTCACAGGTCGCACAGGACGAGACACCGTGGCCGAGCAGCTCCTGCTCACCGGGCACACCCAGCGGACGCCACGCGGAACCGGTCGACAGGATCACCGCGCGGGCGAAGTATTCCTTCTCGCCCACCCAGACCGTCTTGAGGCCCTCGGTGCCCGCCTCGGTCGGCTTGTCACCCAGCTCGACGCGGGTCACGTCGTCGGTGATGAACTCGGCACCGAACTTCTCGGCCTGCTTACGCATGTTGTCCATCAGCTCGGGACCCATGATCCCGTCCGGGTGACCCGGGAAGTTCTCCACCTCGGTGGTCGTCATCAGCGCGCCACCGGACTGCACACCCTCGATGACCAGGGGCTTGAGGTTCGCCCGGGCCGCGTAGAGCGCCGCGGTGTAACCGGACGGACCCGAGCCGATGATGATCAGGTTTCGGACCTCGTCCACTGCCGACTCCTCAGTCTGGTTTCGCCGGGGACACCGGCGACATCGCATGCTGGAACGTCATCGTATGAGGGCGCATTCCCGCGCGTCACGGCATGTGCCGGAGGGCATAGGTAACCCACCTCACGCCGGGCGGGACGACGTCCGTTCAGCCTACCTTCACCGAAGCGCGGGTGTCCGCGCCGACTCCGCGCGTGCCGCAGGCCGGACCCACTGCCCACACCCACGACTCACCGTCGGCGACGAACTGCACGATCACGGCCGGGCGGCCGTCGAACCGGGCGTAGTCGATGGTCTGCGGGGTGATCGGACCGACGCCGTGCTGTGCCGCGATCGCCTCGATGCACGCGCGCAGCGCCTCCTGCGCCCGGAGGCGCGCGAAGGCCGGATCGGCCCCGGCCGCGACCTCGGCCGACGCCCCGACGTCCGGCAACGCCTTGCGGGCGTCTGTGCTGGAGTCCCGCGCCGGCGGCTGGTCGAGCATCGTCGTCATGCCGGCCGAACCCAGGGTGTCGCGCCGATAGTCGGTGCCCGATTCCAGGATCTGGGGTGCGGCACCCGGCGCGCCGAGCTCCTGGCCCGAATTCGCCCGCGGCGCCTCCGCGGCGGAACCGGCGGCCGAGGTGTCGGCGCTGTCGGCGCCGGACAACTGCTGGAAACCGAAACCCAGAAACGCGAGCACCCCGGCGGCGATCCCGACCGGCGCGGCCCACCGCAGCCGCCGCGCCCGCCTACCCCGAGACCCCGAAGGTACGGCGACCAGATGCCGATCAGGCGCAGCACCATCGGTGCCCGGCTCCATAGCGGCCCGACCGGCCGTGACACCAGAAGAAGAGTCAGCGATCGAAGTGACTGTGCCGCCGCCCTCGTCGGCAGCCGCGGCAGTCAGCGCGGAGTCGATCCGGGCGAAAACCTCCGCGGGCATCGGCTCGGCGACCGAACCCAGCGCCCGCAGTTGACCTGTCACGGCGGCGACCCCGCCGGAGAGCTGAGCGTGGGCGTCGCGCCAGGCCGGATTCTCAGCGATCAGATTGGTGACGAGGACCTCGTCGGGGGTGCCGTCCAGCGCGCCACCGACATAGTCGGCGAGCAGGTCGATATCGACCTCGCTGAACTCTGCCCCGGTCACTGCTGGTCCCCTCTGTCGGCGACTGACCCGTCACCCGCGGAAAGGTGCGGCGCTGTCGCAGCCGACCCGGATGGGACGCGCGCGGCAGGCCCGCGGTTCCCGGCGTGATCGCCGTCTCCCCCGGTCGCTCCCGCCGGTCCGGCCGCAGCGGCCAGCCCATTGGCTGCTGGTCCGGGGCCCGGGGTGTCCGAGCCCGTACGCAAGTGGCCGAGGGCCAGGGCCATGCGCGCCCGCCCGCGGGCGCACCGGCTCTTGATCGTGCCTTCGGCGACCCCGAGGATCTCGGCCGCCTCGATCACTGGATAGCCCTGCACGTCGACCAGCACCAGGGCGGCCCGCTGCTCGACCGGCAGAGCCGCCAGCGCCGCCCGCACCACCAGCGCGGTGTCGTGGTCCTGGACCGGGGCGGCCGGCTCCGGACCACCGGGACCGTCG